>JAKLHH010000711.1 GCA_022710245.1 Myxococcota bacterium | reverse complement strand
CGGTCTCGACGCACTCTCACTCGGCCTCGGTCTCGACGCGACGCACTCTCACTCGGCCTCGGTCTCGACGCGACGCACTCTCACTCGGCCTCGGTCTCGACGCCCTTCTTGTCGATCTTGACCTTGACGCCGTCCTTGTCCTTGACGTTGACGCCGTCCTTGTCGACCTTGACCTCACCGCCGGCTGCCCCCTTGACCTTGACGCCGTCCTTGTCCACGTCGACCTGGTCGCCGCCCGCCTTCACCTTCACCCCGCCTGCCCCGACCGTGACCTCCTCGGAGTTGCCCGTGCGCACCTGCAGCCCGCCGGGGCCGAGCTTGATCGAGGCCCCGCCCGCGTTGATGTTGAGCCCGCTGCCCTCGCTCTCGCTCTTCGCGGGCGGCGCGGGCGGCGCGGGCGGCGGCTCCTTCTTGCAGCAGGCGAGGGAGATGGCGAGCGCGGTCAGGGTCAGCAGCGCGAGCAGGGTTCGGGTCATCGTGGGCTCCTGGCAGTGAGGTCCGCTTATGTTAGAGCCTGCGCGCGGGTCTGGCCAGCCACCCAGTTGGCTGGTTGGTTGGTCGTTCGTTCGTTCGTTCGTCCGTCCGCCCCGAGGTCGTCAGTACGCTGACGGTGACCCGTTGGCGAAGGGAACACGCGCCTGTTGCCAATCTCTACAAATCCGCCAGCCGATCTCCCCAAGTGGTCTGAAGTCATTGAGATCTGATCCTGGCCCGCGCCCTGCATCACGAGGGGGCGCAACGGCCAGGACGGATGTCCCATGAACGAAGCCACGGTGAGCCTGAGGAGACCCGGAGCGAGGGCGGTCACGAGCAGCGAGCGCGAGGTGGCCGCGAGCGGCTTTCAGATCGAGGTCCCGCCGCACCTCGCCCGCGAGCTCGGGCTGACGGTGCTGGTGCCCTTGAACAGCAAGATCATCCGCTGCGATCGCCCCGCCTTCGCGGCCGGCCGTCGTTGACTCAATAGACAGGATCCCTGCGCAAGACGAGGAAGCCCTCCGGCGTCTCCAGCGGCGCCGAGATCTCGCCGAGCCGCATCCGGTCCAGCGCCTCCTCGATGAAGGCCGGCTGCGTGCCTCGCACCCAGCGACCGATGCGCCCTCCCGCGCGGCGGCCGACGAGGTCGTCGGAGGAGGTCGCCACCGCGGCGCCGAACGTCAGCGGCTCGGCCTTGACCTTGGAGGCTACCCCGCGCGCGATCGCGATCGCCTCGAGGCGGCTCCGCTTCACGTGCGGGAGCGCCGGGACCGCGCCGTGGTAGGAGATGAGGATGCGCGAGGCGGCGAACAGGCTGATGCGACGGTAGAGGATCTGGTAGCCCTCGGGCACCTCCATCGCTTCGGAGACGGTGCCAACGGGCAGGCGCAGCAACGCCTCCTCGAGGCTGGCGGGCATGCGGCCACGGGGCCAGCCTCCCAGGTTGCCGCCGAAGCTCGCCGTCGCCGCGTCCGAGTGCTTGCGAGCGAGGTCGGCGAAGAGCTCCGGACTGGCCCGCAGCTGCGGCACCAGCTGCCGCGCCAGCTGCTCGGCTTCCGGCTTGCTGCGTCGGACCTTCGCAGGTGCCCTGGCGGCGCCCTGGTACGCCACGATGATCTGCGAGGCTGCCAGATAGGTCGACGACTCCTCTGTGGCTGGCCGCTGCACCGCCTTGGCCTGCAGCTGCTGCTGCCGCTGCTCGCTGCAGCGGCAGCCCGCCCAGAGCAGCACGGCGGCGAGCGTGGCTGTGTTGATGAGCTTCATCGCCCGCGGACCTCCTGCGAGGACAGAGTCGCGCGGGGCCTCCTGCCGGTCAAGTCGCGGGCGGCAGGGCAGGCTGGGGCAGGGGGCAGCTTGGGGTCACCGCGCTCTCGACCGCGGCCAGCGCCGGCGGTCCCGAGATCGAGGTCTGGCGCGAGGTGCGCTGAGACGCGCCTGGTCTCCCCGAGTGAGCGCCAGGCAGCGCGCTTGTTTTGGGGCTAGTTCGGCACGCAGGTGTTGAACTGCCCGAAGAGCATCTTGCAGGTGTGGTTCGCCGGGCAGGTATAGGTCGTGCTCTGGTAGCTGCAGAGGAAGGCGCAGACGTGGATCGTCTGCGTGTTCTTCGGGTCGTTCTCCCACCAGGTGTACTCGATGCACATGTCCGAGTAGGTGGTGCCCGCAAGCTTGCAGTCCGCGTTGGTGGCGCAGGACTTCATGCAGGTCCCCTTCGCCGCTGCCATGTCCAGGTAGACGCAGGTCTCCCCGGTCGGACAGGCGGCGCCGCCCTTGACGCAGACGTTCCCCGGGGCCGCGGGGAGGGGTGGGGGCTGAGCCCCCGCATCGGCGCTGGGGGCGGCGCCTGCCTCGGCACCGGGCTTCGTCGTGCCGGCCTCGCCAGCGGGCGCCACACCGGCGTCGCTCTTCGCCTGCTGCAGGTCGACCTGTTGTTCGAAGGTGCCCATGTCGGCCACCTCGTCGGCCTTGCCGCCGGTGCCCCCGCTCGTCGTGCTCCCATCGCCGCCACCGCACGCCGAGCAGGCGAGGGCCAGGATCGCAGTCAGGTCCAGAGCAGCGCGGGTCAGTCTCGTCATTCGTTCCCTCCAGCACCTGCTTCGAAGCAGCCCGCGTGCCAAGGAGGCAGCGCCCAGATCACTGGCGGAACTGGCGGCTCCTCGGGTGCGCGGTGGTGAGCGCGCTCCTCACCCTGGGAACCGCGGACCCGGGGACGGGGATCGAGTGAGTTGACACTCTCGAGGCCACCCGGCAATGCTTGCCCACCCCGCCTGCATCGGAGCCGATCGTGGAGAGGCGATGACGACCACCGACCGACCGCTGGAGCCGCCTGCCGCAGCCGCGTACTACCGGGAGCTGGTCGATGCGAGCCGTGACATCATCATCCGCTACGACCTCGAGGGCCGCGTCACCTTCGTGAACCAGGCAGTGCTGCAAGCGACCGGCGCCCCGTTCGCCGCGGTGGTGGGCAGGTCCGACCGCGAGCTCGGCGCCGAGGAGTCGTTCGCCGCCCGCTGGGATTCGCTGCTCGCACGGGTGCGGACCGGCGAGACGGTCGACACCGAGCAGACCCGGCCGGTGCCGCGAGGAGGCTCGCCCCGGACCTACGACCTCCACCTGAGCCCGATCCGCGACGAGGCGGGCGCGATCGTCGGAGTCCTCTGCAGCGGTCGCGACATCACCTCCCGCAAGGCGGCGGAGCAGGCGCTGCGGACCCAGCTCCGCGCCCAGGAGGTCCTGGCGCGAAGCGCGACCGAGCTGCTCCGCGTCGGGGCAGAGTTCGACGCGGCCGTGGTGGGGGCGCTGCGCGCGTTCGCCGAGCTCGCCGGCGCGTTCCGGGCGGCGATCTGGAAACGGGAGGGCGACAGCATCGTCCTCGTGCACGAGTGGGTCTCGCCCGCGTACGCGGCGGCGCCGCGGGCGCCGGTGCTCCCTGCCACGACCTTCGCCACCTACGCCCGCCGGCTGCGGGCGGGCGAGGCCGTGGCCGCCGGGCGCCCCGCGGAGATCCCCGAGGACGCGCTCGGCGAGCGAGAGTTCACGGAGCGGCACGGCTTCCAGCCGCTCCTCTTCGTGCCGCTCATCTCGGGGGAGAACTACTTCGGGACGCTGGGCTTCTACGGGCAGCCGGGGGAGGAGCGAACCTGGCCGCAAGACCTGATCGCGCCGCTCCAGATCGCCGGCGCCATCCTGGTGAACGCCTTCGAGCGGCGCCGCGCCGAGGCGGCGCTCCGCGCGAACGAGCAGCGGCTGGTGCACGTCCTCGAGTGCTCGCCCGTCGGCATCTGCCTCCTCGACGAGCGGGGCCAGCTCACCTTCGCCAACAGCGCCGCCGAGGAGCTCGCCGGCATGCCGCGGTCGCTGGCCGTCGGGCAGCCCCGCAGCGGGGCCAGCTGGGCCGCCTCCACCCTCGACGGTCAGCCCATCGCCGAGGAGGAGATGCCGGTCGCCCGCGCCCTGAGGACCGGGCAGCCGGTCCGGGTCGAGCTCGCCATCACGCGCGCCGACGGACGCCGCGTCCCCCTCGACGTGAACGCGGCCCCGCTCCGGGATGAGAGCTCGGGTGCGCTCTGCGGCGCGGTCTCCGCCTTCGTCGATCTCAGCGAGCGCGTGCGGCAGGAGGAGGAGCGGCGACACCTGGAGCAGCAGATCCAGCAGGCGCAGAAGCTGGAGAGCCTCGGCGTCCTCGCCGGAGGCATCGCGCACGACTTCAACAACCTGCTGGTCGGCGTGCTCGGGAACCTCGACCTCGCGCTGGCAGACCTCTCCCCGCTGGCGCCTGCCTGCGCTCCGCTGCGCGACGCCGAGACCGCCGCTCGCCGGGCCGCCGAGCTGACCCGCCAGCTGCTCGCCTACTCCGGCAAGGGCCGGTTCGTGGTGCAGCCGCTCCAGCTCGGTGCGCTGGTCGAGGAGATGGTGCACATCCTCCACCTCTCCATCTCGAAGAAGGCGACGCTCCGGCTCGAGCTCGCCCCCGGGCTCCCGTGCGTCGAGGCCGACGAGGCCCAGCTCCGCCAGGTGGTGATGAACCTCGTCCTCAACGCGGCGGAGGCGATCGGCGATCAGCGCGGCGTCGTCGCGGTCTCCACCAGCGTCCTCGACTGTGACCGCGAGGCGCTCGCCGGGGACTGGCTCCCCGAGCCGCTCGCGCCCGGGCGGTACCTCTGCCTCGAGGTGGCGGACACCGGGGCAGGGATGGACGAGGCCACGCGCGCGCGCATCTTCGATCCGTTCTTCACCACCAAGTTCACCGGTCGGGGGCTCGGGCTGGCGGCGGTGCTCGGCATCATCCGTGGCCACCGCGGTGCGATCCGGGTCGAGAGCGAGCCCGGCAAGGGCAGCAGGTTCCGGGTGCTCCCCCCCGCCACCGAGCACCAGGTCGAGGTGCTAGCAGAGCCTGGCGACGAGCGCTGGCAGGCCTCGGGGACGGTGCTCCTCGTCGACGACGAGGAGGTGGTCCGCCAGGTCGGCGCCCGCATGCTGGA
>JAKLHH010000710.1 GCA_022710245.1 Myxococcota bacterium | reverse complement strand
GGGACGGCGCGCTCCTCGCAGATGGTGGTGAAGACCGAGGGGTGCGCGAGGTAGCCAGGGAGGAAGGCGCCGTAGTCGCCAAAGTGACTGAAGACGTCCACCGAGAGCTCGCGCACGAACGCCTCGTCAGCCCGGGTCGCGGCGCGCAGGCGCAGGCCAGTGGGATCCGGCGGAGCGGGCGGGGGAGACACCACTCTACGCACCATCCACCACCTCCAGACGTTGCGACGGAAGCTGGAGCTCCATGCTGGCTCCAGCATGCGCGACCCGGGTCGCCGGGTCCAGCCCCGTCCGCGCGCCCACCCCCTCAGCTCCCAGGCGGCACCTCTCGCAGCAGAGGGGCGGGCGCCTGCCTTGCGAGGAAGCGGCGGCGGCGCTCCTCGCTGACGATGAAGGCCGCCTTGCGCTGCAGCTCCTCGCGAGCGCGCTGCAGGCTCCGCTCCGCCTCCTCCCGCCGGCCGAGCCGCTCGCTGAGCTCGCCGTGCACGAGCAGGATCTCCTGCTCGAACCCCTCCACGCTGCCGATCCGCTCCAGGATGACCACCGCCGCGGCGGCGGCGGCGTGCGCCGGGGCGAGCTCGCCCCCGGCCGCCAGGGCCCGGGCCAGCGTGAGCTGCGCGGCCGCCTCGGTGCCCGGCATGGCGCCCTCCCGCGCCTGGTCCACGGCGCGGCGCGCCATCTCCAGCGCGCGATCGCGGAGGCCGCCCTCGAGCGCGGCGAGCGCGCCGTAGACGAGCGCGTCGTTCGCCAGCCGCGGGTCGCCCAGCTCCTCGGCCACGCCGCGCGCCTCCTCCTCGAGCGCGAGCGCCTCGAGGGGGCGTCCGAGGAGCCGGTAGGCGTTGCCGAGGTTGGCCTTGGCCGAGGCCTCGGCGAGCGGCATGCCCACCCGGCGGCCGAGGTCGATCGCCAGGTCGAGCGCCTCGACCGCCTCGCGGGACTCGCCGAGGTAGATGTGGAAGCAGCCGATGTTGCCGAGGCAGAAGGACTCCTGGTAGCGGTTGCCCTGGCGCCGGAACATCTCCAGCGCCCGCTGCGAGACGTCGAGCGCGCGCGGATAGTCGCCGATGGTCCCGACGGTGACGCCCAGCTCGTAGGCGAGCTCGGCGGCGAGGCCGTCGATCTCGTGGCGGTCGGCGAGCTGCAGGGCCTGCTCGAAGAAGGCGCGCGCCTGCAGGTGCTCGGCGCGGTTGAAGTGGTACATCGCCAGCCAGCGCAGCGAGCGCGCCTGCGCGTCGGGATCGCCGAGGTCCTGGGCGCGCTGGAAGCACTCGCGGAACGCCGCGCGGGCCTCCTCCAGCTCGCCCACGTTGAGGAGCGCGCGGCCCAGCCTGAGCAGCGCCTCCACCCGGCTCTCGTCGTGGCCGAGCGTCGTCGCCAGCCGCAGCATCTGCTCGGCGTCGCGTCGCTGCTCGGCCCAGCGCCCGAGCGCGTTGAGCACGCGCTCGCGCCGGGCGAGGAGGTCGAAGAGGCGCTTCGAGCTGCGCGCGAGCTCGATCGCGCGTGTGTAGTGGACGGTGGCGGTGGCGTAGGCGCCGGCCGCGAAGGCCCCGTCGCCCGCCTGCGCGAGGTAGCCGGCCGCCTCGTCGGGCTGCCCGCCGAGATCGAGGTGGTCCGCGACGAGCGCGAGCTCCTCGGGGCTGGTGGCGCCCTGCTCGATGATCCAGCGCGCGACGCGGCGGTGCAGCTCGGCGCGGCGATACTCGGGGAGCATGCGGTAGGCGACGTCGCGGGTGAGGTCGTGCGCGATGCTGTACTCGAGCTGGCCGCGGATGGTGCTCTCCTGGCGCGGCACCACCAGCTCGCGGCGGACCAGCGTGGAGAGGTCGTGCGCCGAGAGCTCCTCGTCGAGCGCGCGCAGGAGCCCGTCCCAGAAGGTGCGCCCCGCCACCGCGGCGTGGCAGAGGAGCCGCCGCTGCGAGGGGGAGAGGTGGTCGATGCGCGCCTGGGTGATCGCCTCCACCCCGGGCGGGATCTCGAGCTCGGAGGGGAGCTCCCGGAGGTCCCAGCGGCCGAGGCGGCGCACCAGCACGCGGCGCTCCTCGAGGCTGCGCAGGAGCTCCTCGGCGTGGTACGGGTTGCCGCCGGAGAGGCGGCTGATCAGATCGAGCAGCCGGTGGCCGGTCTCGGGCCCCACCGCCTGCTCGAGCAGCTGGCCGAGCGCGAGGCGATCGAGCGGCCCGAGGTCCACGCGTACGCGGCCGGGTCCCTCGAGGAGGCGGCCGTGGTCCTCGAGCAGCTCCGGGCGCGCGAGCCCGAGGATGACCAGCGGGCGCCGGGCGAGCCGCGAGACGAGGTGGTCGAGGAGCTCGACGGTGGAGCCGTCGCTCCAGTGCAGGTCCTCGGCGACCAGCAGCAGCGGGCGCCGCTCCCCCAGCGCCCCGGCGAGCTCGGCGAGGAGGTCGAGCGCCCGCCGCGGCGGCGGCCCGGGCTGGTCAGCGTCGGCGCTGGGGCCGCCGGGGACGCCGAGCACGCGGGCGAGGATCTGCTCGTCAGCCTCGAGCGAGGGCCGCGGCGTCGCGGCGAGGTAGGCGCGCAGCTTGGTCATCGCCGCGATCGGCGACTCGTCGGCCGAGATGCCGAGGCCGCGCCGGAGCGCGCCGGCGGCGACGCTGAACGGCACCCCCGCGGAGAGCGGGTGCGCCTGCCCGATCAGGCGCAGCAGGTCCGGGTGCTCCTGCTCGAGGCGCGCGAGGAGCTCGAAGAGGAGGCGGCTCTTGCCGATCCCCGGCTCGCCGAGGACCAGCACCAGGCGGGCCGCCGGACCGGCGAGCGCCTCGCGCACCACCTGGAGCAGCGCCTGCAGCTCCTGCCCGCGGCCGACGGTGTCGACCTCGCGGCCGAGGATCTCGCGCGGGCGCAGCCAGAGGGCGCCGGAGCGCTCGCCGAGCGCCAGGTAGGCGAGGCCGTGGGGGCCGTCGTGCTCCTTCAGGTGGAAGAGGCCGCGGATGCGGCGGTGGGTCTCCAGCCCGACCAGCACGCCGCCCACCGGGGCCACCTGCTGCAGGTGCGCGGCGACGTTCACCGCGTGGCCGATCACGGTGTAGCGGCGCTCGGGGCCGGCGCCGAGCGCGCCGGCGATCACCGGGCCGGTGTTGATGCCGACGCGGAGCTTCATCGGCGGCAGCCCCTCGGCCTCGAGCTCTCCCGAGACGTCGGCGGCGGCGCGCTGCACGGCGAGCCCGGCGCGGACCGCGCGCGCCGCGTCATCGCCGAAGGCGAGGGGCGCGCCGAAGAGCGCCATCACGCAGTCGCCGATATACTTGTCGACGGTGCCGCCGTGCTGGAGGATGACCTGGTAGAGCCGCTCGAAGACACGGTCCATCACCGCCTTGACCGACTCGAGGCCCAGCTGGGCAGCCATCGCGGTGGAGCCGGCGACGTCGGCGAAGAGGCAGGTGACGGTGCGGATCTCGTCGGTGGCGGGGGCACGCTCGAGGCGAACCCCGCACTCGGGGCAGAACCGCTTTCCCTGGGGGGCGCCGGCGCCGCACCCGGGGCAATGAAGGACCGACACGGCCCGCCTCCAGTAATTCGCCCTGCTCGCGTCCACTGGACGCTCCGCGATGGAGGGCGAAGTTGCCCTGCTCGCGTCCTGCGGACGCTCCGCGATGAAGGGCGAAGTTGCCCTGCTCGCGTCCTGCGGACGCTCCGCGATGAACCAATTCGCCTTGCTCGCCTCCTGCGGAGGCTCCGCGATGAAGGGCGAATTGGTCGCGGCAGACCGTCCCGCCTCCCGAGCGCCCAGCACCCTCCACCATCGACGGCTGCCCGGATAGGCTAACCCTGGCTCCGCCGGCAGTCCACCCTGCGCTTCGCGCGGCGCAGAGAGCCCCCCACCCCGACGAGCACCTATGGTACCGTCGATTCGGAGCGAACCACACTCCGATGGCACCTCTCGACATCGTGGCCCTCCTCGATCTCGGCGACGAGCCGTCGACGAGCGGCTGGGCCGTGGCGGCGCAGCTCGAGGCCAACCTCCCCGGGCTCTTCGTCCATGTCGCCGAGGTCCGCGGCGGGAGCAGCGCCGCGGCCGAGCACCCCGTGGGGCCGCTCGACCGCGCCGTGGGAGCCCTCGTCGAGCTCGGCGCGGGCCTGGTCGGGCTCGGCTGCTCGGTCTGGAACATCGGCGCGGTCCTCGAGCTGTGCGAGCGCCTGCACCAGCTCGCGCCGGGCGTGCGCGCCGTCCTCGGCGGCGCCGAGGCACAGGCGCGGCGCCAGGAGCTCCTCGCGCGGCCGGGCGTCAGCGCGGTCGTCGACGGAGATCCCGCGGCCGGGCTGGTCGCCGAGCTGCAGGCGCGGCGCGCGGGGCCTGGCGGCGGGGCGCCACGGCTGGTGACGCCCCTGCAGCTCTACCAGCGGCGGGTCGGCGATCTCCTGGAGACGTGCCGGGTGGCGGGGCGGTCCCTGCTCGTGGAGCCGGACTGGAGCCCGCGGCTGCCGCTCTGCCTGGCGGCGCGCGCCGGGCTCCCTGGCCGCGGCCTCGGCCTCGAGGCCGCGCTGCGTCGCCTGCAGCCGCTGCTGCGCGCGGGCGTGCCGGCGCGGCTCCTCGACCCTGGCCTCTGCGGCGAGCGCGAGCGGCTCCTCGAGCTGCTCGGCCAGCTCGACGGCAGCGCCCCCGGGCACCTGGAGCTGGAGCTGCCGGTGGAGCTCCTCGACGAGGTGTTCCTCGCCCGGGCGCGGCCCGCCGGGGTGCGCGCGCTGGCGCTCGACCTCTTCGCCCTCGCGGCCGGCCGCGTGGATCCAGGGCGGGTGCGCGAGCTGGTCGACGAGCTCGCCGAGCGCGGCGTCGCCTGCCGCGGCGAGCTCGTGCTCGGCCTCCCCGACCAGGACCACGCCGACCTCCGCCGCGCGATCGACCTCTCGGTGCGCGCGGGCCTCGAGGACCTGCGCGTGCGCAGGCTCCTGGTGCCCCCCGGCTCCGCGCTCCGCGCCCAGGCCGCGCGCCTCGGGCTCCG
>JAKLHH010000071.1 GCA_022710245.1 Myxococcota bacterium | reverse complement strand
CGTCGCCGATCGTCGACGGTGCCGAGGGGGGGGCCCTCCTGCTTCGTCCAGGGCCAGAGCGCCCGTGGTCGACCTCGAGCGTCGCGCTCCGCGACGTCAGCGGCGCCCGCCAGCTCGCTCTCCGATTTTCGAGAGGACCTCGCCTGCTCGGTCTGGCCAAGCCACCGGGATCGCGTCGCTCGCGGCTGGCATCCGGGTTGCTCCAGGGAGGGACGCCCCCCAAAGCCAGGAGCCCGACGATGAAGACCCTGATCGCTGTCTGTGCACTGCTCTTCGCCACCTCCGCCCTCGCCGCGCCGAAGCTGATGCGGCCTGTCTCCGTGCAGGAGGGCCGCTACACCGCGCTCAAGGCGGCCGGGATCGACAACGTCTGGGCCGGCAAGCACAACGTGACGCTGGTCGGCTTCAGCCAGACCGGCAAGACCATCGTGATGGTGAAGTCGCCCGAGCTGAAGACCCCGGCGCTGGTGACGCTGGAGCGGCGGCAGACCGAGTACGGGAGCGTGCAGGGGAGCAAGCTCGACGACAAGCAGATGAAGAAGATCGGCCTCATCACCCCGACCAAGGCCTTCGCCATCGCCATGCAGAGCGGCGGCCTGTTCAAGGACGTGAAGGGCGAGGTGCAGTTCGCCGGCTCCTCGCACAAGGGCTATGCCTACAAGCTCATCGTCACGCCCAAGGCGCCGGTCACGGTGAAGGCGCCCTACGGCACCTACACGGTCTCCGAGCTGACCCGGATGGTGAGCGCGCTCGGCACCGGCGAGTCGGCCTACCCGACCCCCGGCAAGTACACCTTCAAGTACGGGAAGTAGTCGCTCGCGCTCGCTCCTCGAATCGTTCGAGGATCATGATCGCCGACTTAGCGCGGCCTGCGCTCCCCGAGGAGCTCGAGCACCTTGTTCTCCACCGCCTGGAAGCGCGTGCCCCCCACCTGATCGAGGACGACGCGACCGCTCCCGTCGAGGAGCAGCGTCCGCGGCAGGCGCTCGGGGGGCGTCAGCCCGAGCGCGCCGACGAGATCGAGGTCATCCGGCGCGGCGATCGCCACCGGGAAGCGGAACCCCTGCTGCTCCACGTAGAGCGCGACCAGCGAGGAGGGGCGCACGCCCTCGCTGTTGAGCGCGATCCCCACCACCTGCAGGCCCGCTCCGCGGAAGCGCTCGTCCAGGCGCACCAGGCGCGGCGCTTCCTCCTGACAGAGGAGGCACCAGGTGGTAAACAGGCTGAGCAACACGGGCTTGCCCCGGAGGGCCTCGAGCGAGAGCGTGCCTCCACCCAGCTTCGGCAGCGTCAGCTTCAACGGCAGCTCCGAGGCGAGGGACGGCGCCGGGGCCTCTCCCCGCGGCGGCGCGCCGCTGCAGGAGGACACGGCGCAGGCGAGGGCGAGCGCGAGGGTGAGCGCGAGGGTGAGCAGGCTGAGGTGCCGGGCGGCCATGAGCCAAGGCTAGGAGGGCCGGGGCGCGACGGCAAGCAAATCGTCGCGGCGCCGCACAGGTGGGGCGGTCGTGCGTAGCTGCCGCGACCAACAAAACGAGCGGGCCGCGCCGCCGACCAGCGAGGACGCGAGATGCAGATGGATCAGCCCTTCACGGTGAGCGAGAAGATGTCGGAGGCCCTCGGCTGGGGAGAGCTCCTCGAGCGCCTCGCCGAGCTCTGCCACACGGAGCGGGGCCAGGAGCGAGCGCGCACGCTGCCGCTCCTCGAAGGGGTGGAGGCCGTCGAGGCCGAGCTCGACCTGGTCGGCGAGGCGCGGGCGCTCCACGATCAGGGCGACCCGCCCCCCTTCGGGGCGATCTGGGACCTGCGCCAGCCGCTGCTCAGGCTGCAGAAGGAGGGCACGCTCGAGGGGCCGACGCTGATCCAGATGGCGCAGACGCTGAAGGCCGGGAGCCAGCTCTCCCGCTTCCTCCGCGATCGCGGCGAGGGCGAGCGTCCCGAAGGGACGCGAGGACCGGGCGCCCGTGGTCTCATCCCGGAGCAAGGGACGCGAGGACCGGGCGCTGGCGGGCTCGCGCGCCTCGCCGCCGGCATCGCGCCGCTCGACGGGGTCTCCGGGCCGATCCTCGACTCCTTCGACGAGGGCGGCGTCCTCGCCGACCACGCCAGCGACGAGCTGGGCGCGCTCCGGCGCGCGCTCGCCGAGCTGCACGAGCGGCTGGTGCGGCGGATGCGCGGGCTGATGGAGGTGCCCCAGATCGCCAAGCACCTGCAGGACACCTTCTACACGCAGCGCGAGGATCGCTACGTCCTGCCGGTCCGGGCCGACGCCGGCCCCGCCGTGGAGGGCATCGTGCACGGCTCCTCGGCGAGCGGCGCGACGATCTTCATCGAGCCGCAGGAGGTGGTCGGGCTCAACAACGAGCTGAAGGTGGCCGAGATCGCGGTCGCGCGCGAGGAGGCGCGCATCCTCACCGAGCTCTCCGAGATGGTGGGCGAAGAGTGGGAGGCGATCGAGAAGAACCTCGCGCTCCTCGAGCGGCTCGACGTCATCGACGCGCGCGCGCGCCTCGCCACCCGCCTGGAGGCGCAGCGGCCGCGCATCTCGCGCGACGGGCGCCTGCGGCTCCACGGCATCCGGCACCCGCTGATGGTGCTCGCGGGCACCCGCGTCATCCCCAACGAGCTCGAGCTCTCGGCCGCGCGCGCGCTGATCATCAGCGGGCCCAACGCGGGCGGCAAGACCGTCTGCCTGAAGACGCTCGGCCTCTGCGCGCTGATGGCGCGGGCCGGGATGCACCTGCCGGCGGGCGCGGACAGCGAGCTCCCTGTCTACGAGGTGGTCTGCGCCGAGATGGGCGACGACCAGTCGATCGAGAAGAACCTCTCCACCTTCACCGCGCACCTCTCGCACCTGCAGCAGTTCCTGGCCGTCGCGCGGCCAGGCGCGCTGATCCTCCTCGACGAGATCGCGGTCGGCACCGACCCCGGCGAGGGCGCCGCGCTGGCGCAGGCGGCCCTCGAGGCGCTGGTCGCCGCCGGCGCGCAGGTCGTGGTGACCACGCACTATGAGCGGCTGAAGAGCCTCGCCGTGGCCGATCCGCGCTTCGCCAACGCCAGCGTCGGCTTCGACCTCGAGCGCCTGCACCCCACCTACCGCCTGCACCTCGGCGTGCCCGGCTCCTCGGGCGCGCTGGCGGTGGCGCGCCGGCTGGGGCTCCCGGCGGCGATCGTGGATCGCGCCGCCGGGCTGCTGGACAGCGCGGCGCAGGACCTGGCCGCGCTCCTCACCCAGCTCGCCGGCGAGCGCACCCGGCTCGAGGCGCAGCGGGAGGCGCTGGCGGCGACGACGGCGGAGGCGGAGGCGCTGGTCGTCAAGCAGCGTCAGACGCTGGAGAAGGCGCGCGAGAAGGAGCGGCTCGCGGTGCAGGGCGCCTTCAGCCAGGCGGTCGAGGAGCTCAAGCGAGCGCGGCAGGAGCTGGAGCGGGCGCAGTCGCTGCTCCGCCGCCCGCCGAGCAAGGAGCGGCTGGAGCAGGCCGACCGGCAGATCGGCGCCGCCGCGGCCAAGATCCGCGAGCACGAGCCGAAGAGCGAGGCCGAGGGCAGCCCGGCGCGGCCGGAGGACCTGCGCCCCGGGGTGCGGGTCGTCGCGCCCAGCCTCGGCGGCGTCGGTGAGGTGCTGGAGGCGCCGCAGCGAGGCAAGGTCGCGGTGCGCGTCGGCGGCATCCGCGCGCAGGTCGCGGTCGGCGAGCTGCTGCTCGCGCCCGCCGGCGCCGCGCCGAGCGGACCGCCGCGCCGGCGCGAGGCGCCCCCCGAGCGCGCCCCGGCGCAGGCCCCGTCCGAGCGCCGGACCCCGATCCGCACCGACGCGATCACGCTCAACGTGCGCGGGCTGCGCGTCGACGAGGCGCTCGCCGAGACGGACAAGTTCATCGACCACATGCTGCTGGGCGGCGAGGGCGTCTTCTTCATCATCCACGGGCACGGCACCGGCGCGCTGCGCTCGGCGCTGCGCAGCCACCTCGGCTCCTCCGAGCTGATCGATCGGATCCACCCGGCGGAGACGCGCGACGGCGGCGAGGGCGTGACGGTGGTCTGGCTGCGGGGGTGACGGGCCTTGCGAGCCCTCGCAGGACGTGCGCCTCGCCTACCAGACGGCCCTCGAGGCGCGCCAGGCGCTGCGTGGGCAGATCGCCACGCTGGCCAAGCACAAGAAGGGAGCGGCGAGGCAGCAGCTGCAGGAGGCACGCGACCTCCTCCTCGCGCTCTATGGCGTGCGGCTCGACGACGCGACCGCGCGGGCGCGCGATGAGAAGCGCAGCTGGTACGTGGTCGATCCGAAGATGACCCGGGCGCGCGCGCTGACCCTGGAGCCGCTTCTCCGCGACCTCGAGGCCCGCCTCGGGGCCGGCGCCAGGTAACGGCCGCTCAGCGCCAGAGCCAGCCGCCCTTCTGCCGCGCCGTGATCCACCGCATCTCGCTCGCCGCGCGACGAGGGAATTCGTCCGCACGCTCGGCCTCTGTGACGAGGCTTCGTCGTGCGGGTGCCCCACGATCTACTCGCCGGTGTGCGGCTGCGAGCGGCCGCGCCTCGTTGACGGCGGGCGGAGCGACCGGTCACGCCGCGGAGTCCTTGACTAGCCGTCGCAGTTTGCGAACCACCGCGCGATCCTCGAGCGCCTTCAACACCGTCTCTGCCGCGTAGCGCGCTTCCGACCGCTCGCGATCGCGAAGATAGCTGCGCAACGCCTGGTTGATGGCTACCTGGTAGCGGGGGCCTCCGCGAAAAGCCTCCGCCTTGAAGATTGCGACGATGTCCTCATCCAGGCTGATCGTGACTCGCCGCGTCGGCAACTTCGCCTCGGTGAGATCCACGACCTGCCGCGCCGGCTGCCAGCCCCGCCGCCGGGAGACGTCGTCGGGCATCAGCGCGTCAGCGCTGTCATGGCCGCGTTTTTTCATACAGCTTCTCCTCGTTCGGGGTAGCTCTTCGTGCGCCGATGATCCGGATCACCACGGACGACTTGGTCCCGCGCTCGGTGCACCACGTCACGAGCAATGCTCCTCGCAGGCTCGCGCCGATGCGCAGCCATCGATCCTCGTGCCTCGCGTGTTCTTCGTCGAAGACCTCGATGGCGAACGCGTCGACCCAGGTCGTCGCGGCCTCTTCGAAGGTTACACCGTGCTTGCGGACATTCGTCTCATACTTGTCCACGTCCCAGGTGAACCTCAGCGTACCAAGCCTGAACCGCACGACCGTTGCCACATGTGTATCATTGCACGGGTATGCACGGCCTGCAACTCGCGGCGAGGAATGGAATCACGCTGATCACCTTGCGCGCTCCGAACCAGCGCGACGGAGCGGCCGCGCCTCGTTGACGGCGGGCGGAGCGACAGGTTGGCGCCCTCGCCGACGGTTCCATCGCCAGAGTGCCAGCAGAGCGGCACCCCCTTCCGCGGAGAGCTCGAGATCTCGCGCAGGTCGCCGCTGGCCCGGGGCTTGCGCTCCTCGCCCGCATGAGCCGCGAACGCGCCGCAGACCGCAGCCACGAGGCAGGCATGACCTGATCGAGATCATGGTCGTGGGAACTCGCTGGTCGTCGTGGTCCCGCCGATCGACCTCGATGCGCCGCCCCTGAAACGTGAGATAGGCGCGGCCGCTGCGGTCCACGCGCACGCCCTCCTCGGAGCTGGTCCAGCGCCGCGGGTGCGGCCTGCAGGTCCGCGATGAGCGCGAGCGCTGAGCTCAGAACTTGGGCAGCAGCGCGAGCCCGACCTGCATGCCGCGGGCGGCGTCGCCGGCGATGACGATCTTGCCGGTGAAGTAGGCCTCGGGGCCGGAGAGCTTGCGCGCCAGCAGGTCGGCGTAGGTCTGCGCGTCCGTGGTGATGCTGGCGTCCGGCGCCTGCGAGGCGGGGCCGCCGCCGAAGCTGGCGAGGAGGCGCCAGGTGCGGCCGTTGTAGCCCGTGACCTCGAAGGCGTAGGTGCCGGTCATGTTCGCGAGGAGCTGCTGCGAGCTGCTGTCGATGAAGAGCAGGTCGAGCGGCGTGGCGTTGGGCGGCGTCAGGCTGATCGGCCCCGGCTCGCCCACCGCGAGCGCGCGGAAGTCCTGCAGCGTCAGCCGCAGGGTGACGAGCGCTCGCCGCGAGGGGACCGCGGCGCCGCCGGTCAGCTTGCCGCCGCCGAACTGCAGGTCCCAGGCGCCGCCGCCCGCGCCGTCGAGCTCCACCCGCACCAGCAGGTCAGGGATGCCGGCGGCGCTGCCGAGGCGCGCGACCTCGGCGGGCAGCCACGCGGTGAAGAGCTCGTCGGGGGTGATCTCGGCCGGGGGCCGTCTGCGCTCGTTCATCAGACTCTCCTGCCCGGGGCTCCGCCCCACAGGGCGGCGCCCCGTACGTCGGGCGGTGGCGGGGAGCTGCCGCGACCCAAGACCTGTCGCGGCGGGCCGCTCAGACGAGCGAGCCCTTGAGCCAGTCGCTCAGCTGGCCGACCATCGCCACCGTGTCGTTCATGCGCCTCAGGCGCTCGCTGAGGGTGCGGATCACCGCGGCGAGGACCGTGTTCATCGCCAGCGGGTCCTGCTCGGCGAGCCGGTGCACCTCCCGGTTCGGCAGCCGGAAGAGCTCCGAGCGCTGGCCGGCGATCACCGTCGCCGAGCGGGTCGCCGTCTCGACCAGGCACATCTCGCCGAAGAAGTCGCCGGCCTCGAGGTCCGCCAGGCGGCGGCTGCCCGTGCCCGCCTTGTGCACCTCGGCGCGGCCGGCGAGGATCAGGTAGATCGCGTCGCCGATCGACCCCTCGCTGACCACCGTCTCACCAGGGTCGTACGCCTCCAGCTCGCCCGCGTCTGCGAACCGACCGAGCTGCTCCTCGGAGAGCATCCTGAGGAGCGGGTGCCGGCGCAGCGCCTCCACCAACAGTTGACGATCCATGATGGCGGATTCTAGCCGTCCTGGCCCGCCCCGACCACCCCCTGAACGACGGCATCTCCGCGCCGCGACAGCGCCGTCACCTTCGGCGCGTTGCCAAAGCGCGGACCATGGCCTATACACGGGGCATGAAACCAAGTCGTCTGCCGTCTCCGGCGCCCGGGCACCGCAGCTCGCCCGCGCTGGCCCGCGCCGCGCTCGCGCTGCTCGCCCTCGCCGTCGCTCCAGCCCTCGCCCTCGCCCCCGCCCCCGCCCGCGCCGAGCGCCCGCTCTACCCGCTCGCCGGCGAGTCGCCCACCCTCGGCGTGCACCTGCCGACCCCGTCGCTGGTCGGCGGGACCGACCCGGCCGGGATCGAGCTCAACCCGGCCTCGACCGCGTTCCTCGACTCCTGGGCGTTCATGTATCACCACGCGGAGCTCAAGCAGAGCGGCCGCATCGACGGCAACGGCGACGCCTTCCTGATGGCGACGCCGCTCCCCTTCTTCTCCAGCGTCGTCTTCGGCATCGGCCTGCAGTGGCTGCGCCCGGCCGATGCCATCGGCTACGCGGACTACTTCAAGCTCAGCTTCAGCGGCGCCTACCGCCTGAGCGGCTCGCTCTCCACCGGCTTCGCCATCCACACCTTCATCGCCCCCGACGATCCCGGCGGCCTCCACCACCTGACCACCCTCGACCTCGGCCTCACGCTCCGCCCCTTCGAGTGGCTGGCGGCGGGCGCGGTGGTGCACGACGTCACCGGCCCGCGCTGGCAGGGCCTGCCCATCCAGCGCGTCTACGACCTCGAGCTCGCCGTCCGTCCGCTGCGCAGCAATCGCCTCGAGCTCGGCGTCGGGCTCGCGATCGGCGAGCGGCGCGGCGACCTCGACCCGCACTTCAGGATCGAGACCGAGCCGGTGCGCGGCTTCCAGCTCTTCGGCGACCTGCGCCTCGTCACGCGGGACTTCTACCGTGACGGCGGCAGCTTCACCGACGTGCGCGGGACGGTGGGCTTCGGCTTCAGCCTCGAGCACATCGGCGTCGCCGTCTCCACGGTCGCCGCGCGGACCCTCGACCCCGGCCCCGGCGCGCTCGCCGCCGAGCCGGCGCGCTCGTCGTTCCACGGCATCGAGGCGACGCTGCGCCTGCAGGGCTCGCGCCGCACTCCGCTGGTCGAGCTCGGCAAGAAGCTCCTCTACGTCAAGCTCGACGCCGAGCTCTCGCAGCGCAAGCTGATCGAGCTGGTCGGGCTGCTGCGCCGCCTCGAGGAGCGCGACGACTTCAAGGGCCTCTACCTCGAGCTCGACGGGCTGGTCGGCGGCTGGGCGCAGATGCAGGAGCTGCGCGCCTGGGTGCACCGCCTGCGCGGCAAGGGCAAGCGCGTGATCGCGTTCCTCCGCCAGGCGAGCCAGCGCGAGTACTACCTCGCCGCCGCCGCCGACCGGGTCCTCGTCGACCCCGCGGGCGGCGTGGACCTGAAGGGGATGGCGATGCGCTCGATGTACTTCCGCGGCACCTTCGACCTCCTCGGGGTCTCGCCGCAGTTCGTCCGCATCGCCGAGTTCAAGAGCGCGCCCGAGGCCTACACGCGCAAGGGCTCCACGCCGGCCGCGAGGGAGGTCTCGCGGGCGATCTTCGACGAGCTCCTCGGGCAGCTCTCCAGCGACCTCGGCCGCGACCGCAAGAAGAGCGCGGCCGAGGTGCGCAGGCTGATGGACGCCGGGCCCTACCTCCCGCCGCGCGCGCTCGCCGCCGGGCTGGTCGACGAGGTGATCGAGGCGGGCGAGGTGAAGACCGCGGTGGAGCGGGCGACCGGCGCCGCGCTGGTGCGGACCGACGCGCTCCGCCGCGCGCCCGAGCGCTGGCCGGTCGGCCCAGGCATCGCCGTCATCGTCGTCGACGGCGACATCGTCAAGGGCAAGAGCTCGCAGATCCCGCTCCTCGGCCGCCGGCTGGAGGGCGACGAGACCATCGTCAAGGCGCTCGCCTGGGCCCGCGGCTCCTCCTCGGTGCGCGCCATCGTGATCCGGGTGAACAGCCCCGGCGGCTCGGCCTGGGCCAGCGACAGGATGTGGCGCGAGGTGATGCGCACCCGCGGGGTCAAGCCGGTCATCGTCTCGATGTCGGATCTGGCGGCGTCGGGCGGCTACTACATCGCCTGCGCCGGCGACCGGGTCTTCGCCGAGCCGGCCACCCTGACGGGCTCGATCGGCATCTTCACCGGCAAGTTCGACGTCAGCGGCCTGCTGAAGAAGATCGGCGTCTCGACCGAGGTGCTCGCCTCCGAGGGCAAGCACGCGATGCTCGACAGCTTCGAGCGCTCCTACACCGAGGAGGAGCGCTCCTTCGTCCTCTCGCAGCTCCAGTACTACTACCGGCAGTTCCTCGCCGCGGTGAGCAAGGGCCGCAACCTGACCCAGGACCGCGTGCACGAGGTCGCGCGCGGGCGCGTCTGGCTCGGCGCCCAGGCGCGTGGCCGCGGGCTGGTCGACGAGCAGGGCGGCCTGATCGAGGCGATCGAGGAGGCCAAGCGCCGCGCCGGGATCCCCCTCGCGCGGCCGACGCGGCTCTTCGTGGTCCCCGAGGAGACCCCCGGGCTGCTCGGGCGCCTGGTCGGCATGCTCACCTCGGCGCAGGCCAGCGCCTCGCTCCCCGAGGCCGTGCGCGACGCGCTGAAGGGCATCTTCCCGGTGCTCCTCCGCGCCCGCTCGGGCGAGCCGCTCGCGCGCATGCCCTTCGAGCTCACCTTCTGATCGATGAGCGAGGTGCGCGCCCCGACCCCCGCCCGGCCGCTCCTCGCCTCGCTCCTCGCCTCGCCCGCGCTCCACCGCCTCGGCCCGCCGCTGCTGCTCCTCGCGGTGCTCGGCTACTACGCGGGCTACGTCAAGGACGACGCCTACATCTCCTTCCGCTACGCGGCGAACTGGGCCGCCGGCCGCGGCCTCGTCTTCAACCCCGGCGAGGCGGTGGAGGGCTACACCAACTTCCTCTGGACCGCGGCCGCCGCCGGCCTGATCCGCCTCGGGGTGCCGCCGCTCCTCGGCGCCAAGCTGCTCGCCGGCCTGCTCGCGCTCCTCGGGCTGCACTGGGTGCGCTGCCTCGCCGCGCGGCTGGCCCGGCCGTCTCATCCCGGAGCGTCCCGCGGGGACGAGAGGAGCGCGGCCCCGTCGGTGGACGCCGCGCCGGACCGCGCCGGGGCCCCGTCGGTGGACGCCGCGCCGGATCGCGCCGCCTGGCTCTACGCCGCGAGCCCCACGCTCGGGCTCTGGGCCGCCTCGGGCATGGAGCCGACGGTGGTGGCCGCCGCCGCCGCCGGCGCGGCGCTCCTCACCCTGCGCGCGCGTGAGGCGCGAGGGGCCGCGCGCTGGGGCCGGGCAGCCCTCGCCGGGCTCGCCCTCGCGGGCTGCGCGCTCCTGCGTCCGGAGGGCCACCTCCTGGTCCTCGCGCTCGGGCTCCTCGAGCCGCGCGCGCTCCCCGTCGCGCTCGCCGCGCTCGCGCCCTATCACGCCTGGCGCCATGCGGTCTTCGGCGCCTGGCTGCCGAACACCTTCCTGATCAAGAGCGGGGCCGGCTCGCTCGCGGACGGCCTCGGCTACGCGGGCCTCGCGCTCCTCTTCTACGGCCACGGCCTGCTCCTCGCCTGCGCCCTGGTCGCGCTGCGGCGGCTGCGCAGCCTCGCGGCGCTGGTCGCCGCCGGGCTCACGCTCGCCTTCCTCGCCTACCTGGTCTGGGTCGGCGACGACGAGATGCGCTGGTTCCGCCTCTACGCGCCGGCGCTGCCCTTCCTCTTCGCGCTGGCGGCCGCGGCGCTGCCCCGGCGGGCGCTCGCCGCCTTCGTCCTCTGCGGCCTGATCACGCACGCCACCGCCTGGCCGCTCCGGGGCTACCTGGAGCAGGATCACCGCGCCTACTTCCCGCTCGGCGAGGCGATCGCCGCCCGCGCGCGCCCCGGCGACCGCGCGCTCTTCCAGGACGCGGGCGCGACGCCCTTCCGTGCGCTGGCCGTCCCCTTCGTCGATCCGATCGGGCTCACCGATCGCCGCGTGGCCCGCCTCTTCGCCGAGGCGCGCTGGAGCCCCTTCCGCGGCGGCGGTCCGCCCGCGCTGGAGGCGCGGCTCCGCGACGAGCTCCTCGGCCGCGACCCGCGGCTGATCGCCTTCGTCGCCTACATCGATCGCGCCTCGCGCCGCGACGTGCGCGAGCGCTTCGAGGTCGACCCCGAGGGGACGCTGCGCCCCTTCCTCGGCGACAACAGCTACGTGCACGGCATCCCCGCCGATCCGCGCTTCACCTCGCGCTATCGCTTCGTCGGGGCCTGGCGGCGGAACGACGGCTACTACCTGGCGCTCTACGAGCGGCCCTGATCACGGACCGGCCCCTCGCGCCGAGGTGATCCAGGCCACAACCGCCCCGGGGTGCCCCGGGTGGCCTTGACCACCCCCGGGCGGGGCGGCAGGATACGAGGCGTGAGCGAGAAGAAGCGCGTCGCGGGTCCAGTCCTCGTCATCGTCGGCACGATCCTCATCCTGCTCGTCGTCGTCCTCCTGGTCTCCCTGCGGCGCTCGCCGGTGGAGGAGAAGGCGGCGGCGCGGAGCGGCGAGCAGGCCGGCACGACCTCCCACGGCGGCCGGGTGCACGCCCCGGCCCCGCCCTCGCCAGCCATCCGGCGCGCGGGCCAGGGCGCCCCCCTCTCCAGGGCGGGCAGCGCGGGCGGGCCGGTGCACAGCCCGGTGGAGGCGGGCGCGGCCGTCGGGGTGAGGCCCGGCACCGCGGGGCTCGTCGCGCGCGTCACCGCGCCGGCCGCCATCCCGCCCGAGATCGCGAGCGAGCGCGACCCCGCGCGCCGCGCCGAGCTGATGAAGATGCACCGCCTGACCACCGCGCGCGTCCGCGCGAGCATGCTGCGCCGCCGCGAGGGGATGCTGCGCGCGTCCATCGAGCGGGCGCGCAAGGACGGCAGCTGGTCGCCCGAGAAGATCCAGCAGGCCGAGCGCGACCTGCACGACATCAGCGCCGGCGTCGTCGAGGCCGAGGAGAACCTCGAGCAGGTGCGCAAGGAGGTCGGCGGCGACATCGACAAGGGCAAGCCATAGTCGCCAGGGCCGTGAGGCGCACGGAGTGGCTGCGCCAAGGCTGCTTTCGCCCCCTTCCTCCCCTGAGGTATGATCCCGTCGCCCATGGGCATCTACGAGACCTTCGGCAAGTACCGCCTGACCGAGCGGCTCGCCTTCGGCGGGATGGCCGAGGTCTTCCTGGCCTCGGTCCACGGCGCCGCCGGCTTCGTCAAGCCGGTGGTGATCAAGCGCCTGCACCCGCGCCTCAGCGAGGACAACGACTTCGTCCAGATGCTGATCGACGAGGCGCGGATCACCGCCCAGCTGACCCACACCAACATCTGTCAGGTCCTCGACCTCGGCGCGATCGAGAGCTCCTACTACATCGCCATGGAGTTCATCTCCGGCGAGGACGTCCGCTCGCTGCAGGACATGTCGATCCGCCGGGGCGCGGAGGTGCCGCCGCAGGTCTCCATCTACATCATCAGCGAGGTGCTCGCCGGGCTCGACTACGCGCACCGCAAGCAGGACGGCGACGGGAACCCGCTCGGCATCGTCCACCGTGACGTCAGCCCGCAGAACATCCTGATCAGCTACGAGGGGGAGGTGAAGGTCATCGACTTTGGCATCGCCAAGGCGCGCTCGCGCCTGGTGCAGACGCAGGCCGGGGTCATCAAGGGCAAGTTTCGCTACATGGCGCCCGAGCAGGCCGGCGGCCAGGCGATGGACCACCGGACGGACATCTTCGCGGCGGGCGTGGTGCTCTACGAGCTGCTGCGGGGGAGCCCGCACTCGCAGGAGCTCTCCGACACCGACGTGCTCCGCCGCATGCGCCGCGCCGACTTCGAGCCGCTCTCGAAGCTGCGGCCGGGGATCCCGCCGGCGCTCGACTCCATCGTCAAGCGCGCGCTGGCTCGCAAGCCCGACAAGCGCTACCAGAGCGCCGCCGACTTTCGCGCCGAGCTGCTCCGCTTCCTGCAGGAGCGCGGGCTCGCCTTCGGGCGCTCCGAGCTCGCCGACTTCATGAAGGCCTTCTTCGACGAGGAGCGTCGCCGTCGTCGGAGCGGGATGCAGACCACCGACTCGGGCATGCTCCCCCCGGAGCGGACCGCGGCCAGCGAGCCCCCCAGCATCCCGCACGAGTCGGGCGCCATCTCCTCGCCGCACGCGGTCCGGCTGCCGCCTCGCAGCGCGCGCTCGCCGACGGAGCTGCTGCCCGACACCGAGGAGGACCCGGCGCTGTCCCAGGGGCGGCGCGATCCGCGGCCGAGACGGTCCGCCCGGGAGGTGAGCCGGCCCGAGGCCCGGGAGGCGAGCCGGCCTGCCTCCGGGCGCGCCGAGCGCTGGGTCGCGTTCGCGCCGACCAGCGCCTCGACCGAGGCCTCGCTGCCCTCGCAGCTCACCGACGAGGCCCCCACCACCGAGCTCGAGCTGAGCATGCGCGACGTCCTCGAGGTGCGCGACCAGAGCGGCGTGCTCCCGGGCCCCGACGCCGCCGAGACCAGCGCCTACAAGGCGCCCCTCGCTTCGCTCACCTCGGACGCCAGCACCTCGCGCAAGGCCCTCGA
>JAKLHH010000709.1 GCA_022710245.1 Myxococcota bacterium | reverse complement strand
GTCGAGGACGTCGGCGTGATCCCGGACGCGCCGCGTCCCCTCGGCGGTGACCAGGCGCAAGAGGAGCTGGCGGGCCAGCGCCGCGTGCGACGGCGAGAGCGCGGTGACCACCGCGTCGGCCTGCTCGGCCAGCGCGCCGCCGACGCCGCCCATCGCGTCGTGGACCGCGCGCAGCAGCAGGCGAGCCTGGGCGTCGCGCTTCTCCCAGAGCATGCGCACGGTGACCTGCAGGAGCGGGAGGCAGGCCGGCTCGCCACGAACCTCGGCGAGCATCACGTCGACCAGGCCGGGGTCGTCGTAGCGGTAGGAGCTCGCGTCGAGCGGCCGGGTGAGGATCTCGGCCAGCGCGTCGCGGTCGGGGCTGCGCAGCACGGTGATCTGGCTGAGCGCCTCCCGGGACTCCGGTCCCTCGGCCACGCGGCCGAGGGAGTCGTCGCGCACCGTGAAGACGACGCGCACCGACTCCTCCGCCTCACCCGCGGCCTGGGTCACCGCCTGCATGTAGCGTCGCCGCGTCTCCTCGAGCTCCGTCAGCGTGTAGAGCTCCTCGAGCTGGTCGACGACGAGGAGCACCCGGGCCCGCGCCTGCTCGGCGAGGTGCAGGAGCCTGAGGCCCAGGCCTCCCGGCTGCTCTCGCAGCGCGCGCGAGCTCTCGCGCCTGCTCGAGCTCGTCGCTCCCCGGCGGTGGCCCGCCGGTCGCGCTCGCCTGCAGCGCGAGCAGCCTCGAGGCCAGCTGCTCGAAGGGCGCGGTGCCGGGGCGGACCGCGAGCACGAGCCAGCTCCCCTGCTCGCGCAGCCGCGGCACCACCCCGGCGTGCACGAAGGAGCTCTTGCCCGCGCCCGAGGGGCCGACCACCGCGAGCATGGGCTGCTGGCGCAGCCGCTCGACGAAGGCCGTGATCTCGGCCCCGCGGCCGTAGAAGAGCGTGGCGTGCTCCTCGTTGAAGGGCAGCAGGCCGCGGAAGGGGCAGGCGTCGTCGGGCAGCGCGTCGCGCTCTCCCTCCAGCACCTGCCGCAGCGCCGCGGCCACCTCGGCGGCCGTCGGTCGTCGGCTCGCCTCCTTGGCCAGGCAGCGCTCGATCAGCCGCGCCAGCGGGGGCGCTGCCTCCTCGACCGGCTGCAGCGGCACCGGCTCGGGGCTGCTCACCGCCGCCAGCAGCTCGTCGCTGGTCCTCACCGGGTAGGGCAGGCGCCCCAGGGCCGCCAGGTGGAGGATCATGCCGAGCGCCCAGATGTCCACGGCCCCCGTGCTCTCCTCGCGTCGCCACTGCTCGGGGGCCATGTAGAGCGGGGTCCCCTTGACCTCCATCGCCGTGACACCGCTCGAGGAGACGACCACCGTCGGCTCGGTGAAGGCAGCCTCCAGCAGCTCCCCCGAGCCGGAGCCGGGGAGCTCGAGCCCCGCCGCGGCCGACGCGGGGGCGACGGTGAGGTGGCTCGCCTGGTCAGGCTCGGCGCGGACCTCCGCGGCCGCGATGGCGATGCCGAAGTCGAGCACCTTGGTGCGGCCCGAGGTGGTGATGACCACGTTCTCGGGCTTGAGGTCACGGTGCAGGATCTTGTGGGCGTGCGCCTCCTGCAGCCCCTCGGCGATCTCGAGGGCGATGCGGGCGAGCTCCTTGACGCCCAGGCGTCCTCTGCGGAGGCGGTGGGCGAGGGTCTCGCCCTCCAGGTACTCGAGGGCGAGGTAGGGGCTGCCCGCGTGCTCGCCGACGTGGTGGATGGTGACGATGTTGGGGTGGCTGAAGCTGGCGGTGGCCTGCGCCTCGGCGCGCAGCAGCCGCCGCAGGGCCGGAGAGCTCGCCTGATGGCCCAGCATCAGCTTGAGCGCGACCTTGCGGCCCAGCCGCGTGTCGCGAGCGAGATAGACCTCGCTCATCCCGCCGCGGCCAAGGAGCCGCAGCACTCGGAAGTGATCGACCATCATGCCGGTGAGGAGCTGCTGCCCCTGCCGGTCGGGCGCGTTCGTCGTGATGGACAAGACCTATCACGTCAGCGGGGAAGTCGTGAAGGTCAACAGCGCTGAGGCGACGCAGGCCCGGCGCCTCGACGGAACAGACGCGATCGACTACGGGGCGCAGCGGTGATGCTTCGGCGGCGGCCGCAGGCGCACCTGCCCGTCCTCCCAGATCACCGGCACCTCCGCCCAGATCCGCCGCAGCAGCGCGCAGTAGTCCTCGAGGTAGTCGCGCAGATCGATCGCCGCGTGGTCGCCGAGCTCGGTGGCGAGGTAGAGCCGGTCCGGCGCGCGCGTGACGTGACGGATCGGACCGTGGAGTCGCAGGGTCTCCTGCACGCTCCCGTCGCGGGTGCTCCAGAGGCCTGCCGTGCCGTTGGCGTAGCCGGCGAAGAGCGTCGAGCCTGGCCCCTCGAGGAGGCGGACGACCGGGCTCGAGGGCACGTCCTCGAAGCGGCTCAAGGACGGCCGCGGGCCGGCGCCAGGGAAGGGGAGCAGCTCGAGGTTGCCGTCCTCGTTGCCGAGAGCGAGCCAGGCGCCGACCCGCGCGACCGCGCTGACGCCGACGCTGACCGGGACCGCCGTCCGGCGTCGGCCGTCCACGTCGAAGACCAGCACCTGGCCGCTCGAGGCCACGAGCAGCTCGCGGCCAGCCGCGATGGCGGTGGCGCGGGTGGCCAGCGTGTGCGCGCCGCCGCCGCGCAGGACCAGCGTGGCGGCCTGCCCGTCGCCGGCCTGCGCGAGGATCAGGCAGCCGGCGGGGGTGGCGGCGAGGTCGAGGAGCCGCCGCCGGTCGGCGGACGAGGAGCCTGTCCGCGCCACGGTCCCAGACCTCGAGCTGCTCCGCCTCGGTGTAGACGCAGAGGGTGGCGCCCGCCGCGTCGACGGCCGCGTGGCGTCCGCGGTCCTCCACGGCCCGGGCCCAGCGCCCCGCGGGCGCGGTCGCCGGCGCGTCTCGCTCGAGGTCGCGCCAGCCGCGGTGCGTGAGGAGCAGCAGAGGGGAGGAGAGCAGCAGCGGGGCTCGCCAGTGAGGCCGCCCGGTCCTCGCCTCCCAGACGCGCACGGTCTCGTCGTCGCTGGAGGTGGCGACCAGCCGCCCGTCGGGGCTGAAGGTGAGGTAGTTGACCTCGCCGCGGTGTCCGCGCAGGTGGAGCGGAGGTCCGCCAGCGACGGGCCAGAGCTGGGCGGCGCGGGCGGCCGTCGGCACGCCGACCCAGGCGCGGTCGGGGGAGACGTCGAGGTTGTAGATGCGCGTGGGCAGCCGGGTGATCAGCTGCCCCTCCGCGCGTCCACCCGCCGCGAGGCGCCAGCGCCGGACGCTCCCGTCGACGCTGCCCGAGACCAGCGCGTCCTCGGCGACGAAGCCGACGCCGAAGACCGGACCCGCGTGCCCGCGCAGCACCTCCTGCTCGACCCCGGTCGCGGCGTCCCAGATCCTCACCTGCCGGTCGAAGCCGGCCGCGGCTACCCTGGCGCCGCTCGGGCTGAAGGCGACGCCGTAGGCAGGGATGGGCTGGGCGGCCTTCCAGCGGAGGTTGCCGCTCGCCACCTCCCAGAGGTGGACGGGGCCGCGGCTCCCCGCCACCAGCAGCGTGCCGTCGGGGCTGTACTTGACGTCGGTGGTCTCCTTGCCGGTGCGGAGCATCGAGCTGGGAGTCCCCGAGGGGAGCTCCCAGAGCTGCACGACGCCGTCGGCCTGGCCGGCGGCGAGCTGCTTGCCGTTCGGCGCCAGCGCCACTCCGAAGATGGGCGCGGTGGCGTCGATGATGCGCTCCGTCCGGCCGCTGGCCACGTCCCAGAGCATCACCTTGCGGTCGCGGCCGCCGGAGGCGAGCTTCACGCTGTCGCGGCTGAAGGAGAGCCCGTAGACCAGCGCCTCGTGGGCGTGGCTCAGCTCGGCTCCTCGCTGCGCGTGCGAGAGCCGCCAGAGGCAGATCGACTTGTCACTGCCGCCGGAGAGGAGCTGGCTGCTGTCCGGGCTGAAGGCGAGCGCGTGGATGGTGTTCATCTGGTGGCGCTTCAGCGAGAAGTGGGTCGGCCGGGCGCCCAGGCGCCAGAGGTGCACCGCGCCCAGATCGTCGCCGATCGCCAGCCACCGCCCGTCGGGGCTCATCCGCATCACCATCGGCTCGGGGACGGTGTCGAAGACGATGCCCACGCCGCGCGCGAGGTCCCAGCGTCGGATCGTGCGGTCCCGCGCCACCGAGTACAGCCAGCGCCCGTCTGCGCTGAAGGCGACCCCGTTCGTCTGCTCCGTGTGGCCCGTCAGGCGCGCCCAGATCCTCCCCGAGGGGAGCTCCCAGACGGGGATCGGGCTCCCCTTGGCGGCAGCACCCGCGAGGAGCTTCCCGTCGGGGCTGAAGGCCACCTCCTGGAAGCCCTCGCCGCGCAGGACGAGGAGCTGCCGCGCCGCGGGGATCTCCCAGACGCGGATCTCTCCCTCCATCGACCCGGTGGCGACGAGGCGGCCGTCCGGCGAGAAGCGGACGGAGCGGATCTGTCGGCGGTGTCCGGGGAGCGGGACGTGGGTCGCCGCGGGGAGGGTCCAGAGGAAGACCTCGCCGTTCCAGGTGCCGGAGACGAGGTGGCGGCCCCCCGGCGAGAAGTCGAGCCCCAGGATCTGATCGGTGTGGCCGCGGAGGAACGTCGGCGTGAGCGTGCGGGTGTCGAGGAGGTAGATGGTGCGGTCCTGGCAGCCGATCGCCAGCTGCTGGCCGTCGGGCGAGAAGGTCGCCTTGTAGACGACCGAGCCGAGGTTGCGCTGCCAGGCGAGCGGGTGCCCCTGGAAGCGGTGCCAGACCGCGCGGGCCTCGAGGGAGTCGCTGCTCTCCAGCGCCGAGCGCAGCATCGCCGAGGCCTCGACCAGCGCGCCCCGCCCCAGCGCGGCGCGCGCGCCCTCGCGCTGCGCGTCGGCGCCGCGTACCACGGCCTCGTCGCGCGCCCGCGACGCCTGCCGCTGCTTCTCCGAGAACGCCCAGGCCACCAGCAGCGCCGCCGCT
>JAKLHH010000708.1 GCA_022710245.1 Myxococcota bacterium | reverse complement strand
CGGAGGCACCCTCTTCCTCGACGAGGTCGCCGAGATCCCGCTGGCGCAGCAGCCGAAGCTGCTGCGCGCGCTGCAGGAGGGCGAGGTGACCCCGGTCGGCAGCCCGCGCCCGCTGCGCGTCGACGTCAGGGTCATCTGCGCGACGAACCGCGACCTCGAGGAGATGGTGCGCGCGGGGTCCTTCCGCGAGGACCTCTACTACCGCATCGCCGTGCTCCAGCTCCACCTGCCCGAGCTCGCCGCGCGCGCGGCGGACGTGCCCGCGCTAGCCGAGCACCTGCTCCTCGAGGTGGCGCGCGATCAGGGCAGCCCGGCGCTCGGCTTCAGCGAGGCGGCGCTCGAGGCGCTCGCGCGGCGCGCCTGGCCGGGCAACGTGCGCGAGCTCCGCAACGCGATCGAGCGCGCGCTGATCGCGGCGCGCGGGCGGCGCATCGACGTGGGGGACCTGCCGGGCAGCGTGGCGGCCGCCCCTGCTCCGGCGCATGCCCTGTCGGCGGCGGGCTCGGCTCCGGGCGAGCTTCGCAGCCTCGCCGACGTCGAGCGCGAGCACATCGCGCGCGTGCTCGAGGCCTGCGCCTGGAACCGCTCGGCCGCGGCCAAGATCCTCGGCATCGACCGCCGCACGCTCTTCACCAAGATCGAGCGCTACGGGCTGATCGGGCCGCTGCGCTGACCAAGGCTGGCCAGCACCGAAGCAGCAGGAGCGAGGGGGCTTAGAGCCGCTGCGTCAGTCCGCCCTCGGTCGCCCCCACGATCGCGTGGCAGGTCGGACAGCAGAGGAGGCGAAATCGCGCCGCCGAGCCGACCGGCCGCACGACGATGTGGTCGACGGAGCTGCGGCAGACCGGGCAGATCGGCCTCACGATCTCCTCCCTGATGCCTGCGCCAGCAACGAAGAAGCCGCCGAAGAAGCCAAATTCTGGACTGCCTCACCCCGAAACGTACAAAACGATCCCACTCGCCGGGACGCATTTTCGTCCCACCTGCTCCAGAATTGTCGCCGGGAACTGCGGGTTCCTCAGCAACGGCGGCTGCTTAACGCATGGCATCCGCATTGCTTTACAGGAGCGCCCAGCGGCCCGAACCCCCGCAAGAGGAACCTCGACATGGACGCCCTGTTCCTTGCCCGCCTGCAGTTCGCTGTGACGGTGGGCTTCCACTTCATCTTTCCGCCCGTCTCCATCGGCCTCGCCTGGATCGTGGTGATCGCCGAGTACCTCGGCTGGCGCCGCGGCGACGAGACCTGGGTCAAGGTCGGCAAGGTCTTCGGCAAGCTCCTCGCCATCACCTTCGCCGTCGGCGTGGCGACCGGCATCGTGATGGAGTTCCAGTTCGGCACCAACTGGTCCCGCTACTCGACCTACGTCGGTGACATCTTCGGCGCGCCGCTCGCCGCCGAGGGCGTCTTCGCCTTCTTCCTCGAGTCGGGCTTCATGGGGCTCTACCTCTTCGGCCGCGGCCGCATCTCCAAGGGCGCGCACTGGTTCGCCGCGCTGATGGTGGCGGTGGGCTCCACCCTCTCGGCCTTCTGGATCATCGTCGCCAACTCCTGGCAGCAGACCCCCGCGGGCTACGTGGTGCGCAACGGCCGCGCCGAGCTGACCAGCTTCTTCGAGGCGGTCTTCAACCCCTCGACGATGGTCCGCTACTTCCACGTGGTGATCGCCGCCCTGATCGCGGGCGCCTTCGTCGTCGCCGGCGTCGCCGCCTACCACCTGCTGCGCAAGCCCGACGCCCCCGCGCCGCGAAAGGCGATGAAGGCCGCGGTCGCGGTCGGGCTCCTCGCCGCGCTCCTCGAGCTGGTCCCGTCGGGGCACATGCACGCCCAGCAGGTCGCGCGCACGCAGCCGGAGAAGTTCGCCGCCATCGAGGGGCTCTACACCTCCCAGAGCGGCGCGCCGCTGGTCCTCTTCGCGCTGCCGGACACGCCTCCGCCGACGCTGAAGGCCAAGATCGAGGTGCCGAAGCTCCTCTCCTGGATGGCCTTCGGCGACACCGGCGCGCACGTCAAGGGCCTGAGCGAGTTCCCCCCCGAGGACCGGCCCCCGCTCTGGCTGACCTTCGTCTCCTTCCACAACATGGTCATCCTCGGCCTCTTCTTCATCGGCGTGATGGCGCTCGCCGCGCTCCGCCTGAGGGGCGGCAAGCTCTTCCGTGACCGCTGGCTGCTCAAGGTGCTCTTCCTGGCGACGCCGCTCCCGGTGCTCGCCTGTCAGCTCGGCTGGATCACCGCCGAGGTCGGGCGCCAGCCGTGGATCGTCTACAAGCTGCTGCGCACCGCCGAGGCGCACTCGACCACCGTGAGCGCCGGCGAGATCCTCTTCTCGCTGCTCCTCTTCAGCGCCATCTACCTCGTCCTCTTCGTGCTCTGGTTCTTCCTCATGTGGCGCAAGATGCGCACCCTCACCGAGGCGGCCTAGGAGTCGACCATGGATCTCAACACCATCTGGTTCATCCTCGTCGCGGTGCTCCTCACCGGCTACGCCATCCTCGACGGCTTCGACCTCGGGGTGGGCATCCTCCACCTCTTCGCCAGGGACGAGGAGGAGCGGCGCGCGCACCTGGCCGCCGTCGGCCCCTTCTGGGACGGCAACGAGGTCTGGCTCCTCACCGGCGGCGGCGCGCTCTTCGCGGCCTTCCCGGTCGTCTACGCGAAGGTCTTCTCCGGCTTCTACCTCGCGCTGATGCTGGTCCTCGTCGCCCTCATCGCGCGCGCGGTCTCCCTCGAGTTCCGCGCCACCCTCGACGATCCGCGCTGGCGCCGGGTCTGGGACTTCGGCTTCGGCATCGGGAGCCTGCTGCCCGCGCTGCTCTTCGGGGTCGCGGTGGGCAACGTGCTCCGCGGCGTGCCGATCGACGGGCAGGGCAACTACGGCGGCACCTTCTTCGGGCTGCTCAACCCCTACGCGCTCGTCATCGGCCTCGTCGGGCTCGCCTTCTTCATCATGCACGGCGCGCTCTACCTGCGGATGAAGACGAGCGGCGAGCTCGCCGAGCGCCTCGGCCGCTGGGCGTCGCGCGCCTGGGTGGCCTTCGCGGTGCTCTTCCTCGGCGGCGCGGTGGCGACGCAGCTCGTGGTCCCGCACCTCATCCGGGGGCGCCTCGGCAACCCGCTGCTGCTCGCGCTGGTCGCGCTCCTCGTGGCCGCGGCGGGCTACATCCCGATCGCCAACAAGCGGCGCAAGCCGGTCGCCGCCTTCCTCGCCTCCTCGGCGGTGATGCTCGGCATGATCGGGATCTGCGCGGTCAGCATGTACCCGCGCATCGTCCCCTCCCTGACCTCGCTCGACTACAGCCTGACCATCTACAACGCGGCCTCCTCGCCGCGCACCCTCGGCGTCATGCTCGTCATCGCCCTGATCGGGATGCCGCTCGTCATCGCCTACACCGCGATCATCTACCGGGTCTTCCGCGGCAAGGTGACCTCGACCACGGGCCACTACGAATGAACCTCTTCAAGCTCTCCGAGGCCGCGAACCTGGCCGTCCATGCCCTCGCGTACATGGCGGCGAATGGCCGCGGCGAGCTGATCTCGGCGGTGGAGATGGCCGAGCAGCTCTCCTGCTCGCGAGATCACCTGAACAAGGTGATGCAGCGCCTGGTCCACGCCCGGCTGGTCAGCTCGCGGCGCGGGCCGCGCGGCGGGTTCACGCTGGAGCGAGCGCCCCAGGGCCTGATGCTGCTCGAGATCGTCGAGGCGCTCGACGGCCCCATCGAGAAGGGGCGCTGCGGGCTGGGGGTCTGCGGCGGGCGCTGCGCCCTCGACGCGCTCAGCCACGCAGTCCACGAGCAGGTCGAGCGGACGCTGGCCACGACGCCGCTCTCGGCGATGCCAGCGGGCGCTGGACGGCAGGGCGGCGGCAAGCTGGTCGCAGCGGGGCGATAGCTGCGGAACCAAGGGAGCGGCTGCAGTCACCTCGCGCTCCCCCTCCCGCTGAAGTGATCCCCTCCCGCTGATCAATCCTCCCGGGTGGTGACATGAACCATCGCGATGGCCCGCGGTGCGCTCCCACGCTCTTCGCTGTCCGATGACCTTGCTCCCCACCTGAACCTCCGCCTCGAGGGCGGTCCTGCCCACCCGGCTCACCGCGGGCCGTCGTCACCCGGCCAGCCGAGACTTGCAGCAGCCACAGCGAGCACAGGCGATGGCGTAGGGAACGCTCCCACCTCCACGCCGGCGCGGGCGCGGCGATGCAGCCGCACTTTTTTTTCGCGCGCGAGCTCGACCGCAGACGTAGAGGGCAGGAGGCGAGGGAACCATGAGAGGACACACGCTGCTCACCGTCGCGCTGCTCGCCACCGTCGCGCTCGGGCTACTCGCGCTGCCGGCCCAGGGAGCGAGGGTGCATCCCCTCGCGCTGGTGGTGGAGGGCTACCTCCCCTTCCGCCACGATGATCTCGTCGACCTCGTCCGGCTGCGGCTCCCGCTGGCCGGCCAGGGGGCGAAGGAGCAGACCCCCGCGCTGGTCCGCGCTCTCGGCAAGGACCGGGTCCTGGTCCGCGTCGCCGACCGCTCTCGCGAGGCGCAGCTCCAGCCGGGGCTCGCCGGGGCTCGCCTGGTCGCGCTGCTCCTCCTCGACCTCGCCGCGGACGACGACGGACCCCAGCTGGCGGCAGCGCCGGACGGCCCGCTGCCTGCGCCGCCCGTCGCCAGGCTGCCCCGGCCGCCGAGGGTGCTCGGCCCGACCGTGATCACCGCGCGCCGCGCGCCGGCCCCGGCCCACGCGGGCCCCCCGCGCTTCTTCATCGGCGTGACGCCCGCGGTGAGCTTCCTTACCCGCGACGACGCCCCCGCGGTGGAGATCTCCGGCGACCTCGGGGTCCGGCTGGTGGGCCCGCTCTGGGCGTGGATCGAGGCCGGCTACTCGCACACGCCGCGGGGCAGTGACTGGCTGTCCGTCTCCCTGAACGCGATGCCGCTGCGGGGCGGGCTCGCCTACCGGCACCGCTGGCTCGA
>JAKLHH010000707.1 GCA_022710245.1 Myxococcota bacterium | reverse complement strand
CAGCTGGCGCACGACGTGGACTGCTCACCCGCTCTCCCGACCACGCTCCCTGCGACGCGGCGCCAGACGCTGGCTCACGACGTGGCCTGCTCACCCGCTCTCCCGACCACGCTCCCTGCGACGCGGCGCGCGCAGCTGGCGCACGACCTGGACTGCTCACCCGCTCTCCCGACCACGCTCCCTGCGACGCGGCGCCAGACGCTGGCTCACGACGTGGCCTGCTCACCCGCTCTCCCGACCACGCTCCCCGCGACGCGGCGCGCGCGGCTGGCGCACGACCTGGCCTGCTCACCTGCTCTCCCGACCACCCTCCCCGCGACGCGGCGCGCGCGGCTGGCTCCCGTCGAGGAGGACCGCTGGCGCCAGGCACCGCCGACCGCCGAGCTGCAGCAACTTGCGCTCCGGCTCCACAAGTCGCCCGCCCTCGACTTCCTGCTCTACGGCGAGGTCCGCGGCAGATGAAACTCGCGCCAGACGAGCAGGTCGACGCTGGCCAGATCGAGCAGCAGCTCGCGTGCTCTTGCCTCCAGGCCCCGCGCGCGGCCTCGTCGCCGAGCTGACAGGCGGCTCCGCACGCCGCCACACCCTAACCTATGAGGATGAGTCGGAAAAAACGCTACAAACCTAGGGCTGGCTCGGGTATTCTCCGCGTGTCAGCTTCTAGTTTCTTCGCGCGCGCTGCGGAGCAGTCGCCGTTGGGGATCGGCGGCGCGAGCACAACTCCACGGAGGCAGATCCATGAGAGCACGGACTTGGTCGTTGCTGTCCCTGGTGGTACTCCTCGCCGCCTGCGAGGGGCCCGCAGGGCCGCAGGGCCCGAGCGGTCTCATCGGCGCGACCGGCGCGACCGGCGCGACCGGCGCGACCGGCACGGCCGGCCCCAAGGGGGAGACCGGAGCCAAGGGCGAGACCGGCGCCCCAGGCGACGGCGGCCTCTACGCAGCCTGCATGTCTCCCTGCCACGGCTTTGGCGGCATCGTCGAGCAGTGGAAGTCGAGCACGCACTACGGCATCTACGTCGCCAACCTCGGCGGCGAGGAGGTCGCGAGCTGGACCGCCGCCGGCTCGCCCTGCGGCAACTGCCATGCGATCGACGCGCACGAGCAGCGCTCGGCCGGCAAGCTCGCGGTCTCCGGCGGCACCGTGACGAACCCGACCAAGGGCGAGACCAACTACTGGATCACCGCCTCCAGCAAGCTCGGCGAGGCAGGCTACGCGGGCACCGCCAAGGTCGCCTCGGTCTACTGCACGACCTGCCACAAGATCGGCAGCGCTGACCCGCACAAGACCGGCAAGACCTACACCGCGGGCAGCTTCGGCTTCTGGGTGCCCACCGCCGCGGCCGACGACGTCTACATCGAGAAGAGCCCGAGCGCCGGCACGGTCACCGGGACCACCGCGGGCAAGTACGGCAAGGGCAACGTCTGCGGGTGGTGCCACAAGTCGCGCAAGGACGTGACCAACACCATCGGCAGCGCGAACGTGACCCTCGCCAGCCATTACTGGGGTCCGCACGAGGGGCCGCAGCTCGACGTCTACTCCGGCAAGGGTGGCTACGAGTACGCGAGCAAGACCTACGCGGCGACGCACTCTCACCAGAACGTCTCCGACGGCTGCGTCGGCTGCCATATGCCCGGCCGCGCGGACAACGCCGACTACGCGGACCACTCCTTCTACGCGCAGCTCTCGGCCTGCACCAAGTCCTGCCACACCGGGGCGACCAGCTTCGACGTGAACGGGAAGGTGACCGCGATCAAGAAGGGCCTCACCGAGCTGGAGACCGCGCTCAACACGGCGGGCTACCTGACGCGCGGCGCGACCGACACCGAGAACAACGCGCTCACCGCCAAGCAGCTGGGGGACGGCGACTTCAAGCTCGACCGCGTCCGGGTTCAGGACCCGATGCTCTCGATCTCGCCGGACAAGGCGGGCGCCCTGTGGAACTACCTCATCCTCGCGCGCGGCAGCGCGAACGGCGTGCACCAGCCGAAGTACGTCCAGCAGCTGATCTGGGACTCGCTCGTCGTGATGGGCGTCACCCCGACCTTCATCACTGCGCGGCCGTAGCATCGCCTCGCGGCCGTAGCATCGCCTCGCGGCCGTAGCATCGCCTCGCGGCCGTAGCATCGCCTCGCGGCCGTAGCATCACCTCGCGGCCGTAGCATCGCCTCGCCCCTCGCATCGCCTCGCCTCACGACCCGCTGACACGCTCACCCTGAAGCAGCTCCGACCCTGGCGACGAGGGTCAACGATACTTCATGGTCATTCGAGCTTCCCCTTCAGCGGCCTGCTTCAGCGGCGACGGCGCCGACGCAGGTGGAGCATCGCGAGCGCGAGGAGCATCGCACCCTCGCCTGCACCTGCGGACGCGCCGCCGACGCTGCACCCTGGCCCAGCGGAGGAGGCGGGCTGCACGCCGGTCCCCCCGTCGGAGCGACCCGCGCCAGCGTTGGACGGCGCGGCCTGCGCGTCGGACGCCGCCACCCGCGCGTCCGGGTAGGGCTGCCCCTGGCAGTGGTCGCCAGGCCAGCCCCAGGTCCCGTCCTGGCGCGTCCAGTACGACTGCGGCTGGCTCCTCGGGCCGGCGTAGGGATCGATCGTCTTGCCGTCAGGCCCGGTGAGCTCGAAGTGGAGGTGCGGGGTCGCCGAGATCCCCGAGCTCCCGACGTGCCCGAGCAGCTGCCCGCAGCTCACCTGCTCGCCGACCTTCACCTTCACCGATCCCTTCTTCAGGTGCCAGTAGCCGCTCACCAGGCCACCCTCGTGACGGAGCCGCACCCGGTTCGCCTCCATCGGGTTGCCGTCGCAGGTGACGACGAAGCCCTCGGTGGCGTGGCAGCGATCGTAGTGGCCGTCCTCGGCCTCGACCACCTCGCCCGCCGCCCCGGCCACGACCTGCACGTCCCGCTCGTCCATGGTCGCGAAGCCGAAGAGGAGGAGGAAGTCCGTGCCGCTGTGATCGTTGTAGCAGAGCGGGAAGCCGCTCCCGTCATAGGCGATGCACTGCACGCGCTCCTCGGTCGGCTGATCGTCGTGGTCGACGTGGACGATGGGGCGCGTGGTGAAGAGGTGCCCCTCGGGATCGACGGCCGGAAAGCGGAAGAGGACCTCGGCGTGGGCGACGCGGCCTGGGACCAGGACGGCAAGGGCGAGGAGCGCCAGGGCTGCTGCGTACCTCACCCCGACATCATCTGCCATCCGCCCCGGTAACGCCAGGGGCGGCGGCCACAGCACGCAGCACCGTGTGGTTTGGCGCAACGCTGCGTCAAGGCGCCGCGGAACCAAGGGTGGCGGCCGGTCCCGCCTCACAGTATGTTCCCCGGATGGCCGATCTCCCCCCCGCCGCTGACCGCGGCCCGACGTTCCTCGCCACCGCCCCGCGCGAGATGGGCAAGCTCCTCGCCGAGGAGCTGCGCGGGCTCGGCCTCGGCGAGGTGAAGGCCACGCGCGCGGGCGCCCGCTTCACTGGCGGCCTCGAGGCGGCCTACCGCGCCTGCCTCTGGTCGCGAGTGGCGAGCCGCGTGCTGCTCCCGCTCTTCGAGGCGACCGTGCGCGACGCGGACGACCTCTACGCCGCGGCCCGCACCCACCGGTGGGGCGAGGTCCTCACGCCGGACCACTCCTTCGCCGTGGACTGCAGCGCGCCGCTGCTCCCGGCCGGCATCACCAACAGTCACTTCGCCGCGCTCCGCGTGAAGGACGCGGTCGTCGACGCGCTCCGCGACGCGACCGGCCGGCGGCCGTCCGTCGCCCGCGAGCGCCCCGACGTCCAGCTCCACCTGCGCCTGCGCGGCGAGCGCGCCGCCGTCTTCCTCGACCTCGCCGGCGAGAGCCTCCACCGACGCGGCTATCGCACCGCCGTCGGCGCCGCGCCGCTGAAGGAGAACGTCGCCGCCTGCCTGCTCCTCCTGGCGGGCTGGCCCGCGCGCGCCGCCGCCGGCGAGCCCTTCCTGGATCCGCTCTGCGGCTCCGGCACCCTCGTCGCCGAGGCCGCGCTGCTGGCGGCGGACATCGCCCCCGCGCTGCACCGCCCGTACTTCGGCTTCCTCCGCTGGCCCGGTCACGACGCCCCGCTCTGGGCCCGCCTCCAGGGCGAGGCGCGCGCCCGCGCCGCCGCCGGCCGCGAGCGCCCGCTGCCGCCGATCGTCGGCCACGACCTCGACGCGCAGTCCGTGCGCCGCGCGCTGGAGAACAGCGAGCGCGCCGGGCTGCGCGGGCTCGTGCACTTCGAGCGACGCGGCCTGGCGGAGGCGACGCCTCCTCGCCGCCGCGGCGACGGCGAGGGTGGGCTCCTCGTCACCAACCCGCCCTACGGGGAGCGGCTGGGCCAGGCCTCCAGCCTCCTGCCCCTCTACACCAGCCTCGGTGACCTGCTGAAGCGACGCTTCGCGGGCTGGGACGCCTACGTCCTCTCGGGCGACGCGGAGCTCTCGCGCTACCTCGGGCTCCGCGCCGCGCACCGCTACACGGTCTTCAACGGCACCATCGAGTGCCGCCTGCTCCACTACCCGATCACCGCCGCTGGGGCCACCGCCCCGGCCGAGGAGCGAGCTCCCGTCGAGAGCGCCGAGCGCGAGGGCAAGTCCCGCGAGGGCACGCCGCGCGAGGGCGAGCCGCGCGAGGGCGAGCCGCGCGAGGGCACGCCGCGCGAGGGCAAGCCGCGCGAGGGCACGCCGCGCGAGGGCGAGCCGCGCGAGGGCGAGCCGCGCGAGGGCGAGCCGCGCGGGGGCACGCCGCGCGGGGGCAAGCCGCGCGAGGGCGCTGCCAGAGCTCCTGCCGAGGAGCCCGGCGAGGACGTTGCCGAGACGCCCGCCGAGGAGCACGGCGGGGGCGGCGCCGAGGCCTTCGCCAACCGCCTGCGCAAGAACCTCCGCGCGCTCGGTCGCTGGGCCCGGCGCGAGGGGATCAGCTGCTATCGCGTCTACGACGCCGACCTCCCCGAGTACGCGGTCGCGGT
>JAKLHH010000706.1 GCA_022710245.1 Myxococcota bacterium | reverse complement strand
CTCGCTACTGAGGCCCCTTGCTCCCTAACGACGAAGGTCGGCCCGCGTGCCCGTGCAATCTCGGGGGCCAGGTTTCGAGCCTGCAGGCCGGGATTGCACAGATCTGCGCAATCTCGGGGGCAGGTCTCAAGACTCGAGGCCGAGATTGCACAGAAGTGCGCAATCTCGCGGGGCAGGTTACAAGCCTGCACCCCGGGATTGCACAGGGGCTCCTTCGCAGAGGCCCCCGAGCGAGAGGCCCCCGAGCGAGAGGTCCCCGAGCGAGAGGTCCCCGCGAGCGGACGTGGGCTCACGGGCCGACGATGTCCCCCCGCTCCGGGGCGCGACCCTCGAGCCCGAGCGCGCGCTGGACAGTTCGCTTGAGCGCCATCAGGTGCGGCAGCTGCGCGAGCACGAAGGGGCGTACGCGCTTGCGGTAGACCTGCTCGCGGAGCGCGCAGAGCTGGCAGGTGAGCGCGGTGCGCGGGTAGACACAGAGCTCGAGGTGCCGCCTGGTGTCATTGGCGAGCTCTCGCTTCCAGCGCGACTCGACGCCGAGGAGGTCGAAGGTCCTGAGCCCGCGGGCACAGGCGTCCTGCAGCGCGTGCGTGATGAGGACGCTGCCGGGAGAGCTCTCCTTGAAGCGCTCGTCGAAGGAGGTCTTGATGGCCAGGTACTCGCCGCGGTGCTCGACCCCGAGGAGGTGCGCGGCGGGGACGTCGTCGAGGTAGAGGAGGTGCAGGCGCAGCCAGCCGCGGGCGGCGCAGCGGCGCGCGAGGCTGCCGTAGAGCTCCCCGATCTCGGCGCGCGAGAAGGAGCTCCCCGCGCGCTCCTTCCAGCTGCCGCGCTCGATCTGTCGCAGGTCCTCGAGCGCGCGGTCGCACTCCTCGGGCCGGGAGATGGTCCGCCACTCGACGCGGTGCTCGCGCTCGAGCTTGCGCTGCTTGCGGCGCAGCTCGCGCGCCAGGTGCGAGGAGCGGGTGGTCAGGTAGCGCTCCCAGTCGCCGTCGAGGCGGATGATGGGGACGGCGGCGCCCTCGCTCACCTGCAGCGCGAGGCCGTGCCTCCTGGCGGCGTCGGGCAGCGCCCGCGCGAGCGGCGCGTCGAATCGCACCTGGCCGAGCGAGATCCGCGAGAAGAACGTGTGACCGAGCCGGGCGAGGAGCGCGTCGAGCACGCCGTCGAGCTCGCCCGCCTGGATCAGGTCGGCGCGCGGCGAGTGGTCGTTGATCGGCAGGCGCCAGGCGCCGGCGCAGTGGCACCCCAGCTCGCCCGCCTGATCGCGCAGCAGCGGGGCGATGCCGACCAGCTCGCCGCGCCGGCGCACGAAGAGGAACGCGAGCGGCCGGCCGCGCCAGAAGCTGCGCAGCCAGCTGCTCACCCACTCGAACGTCTGGAAGAAATCACTCACCGGCGACCGGGTGAGCAGGGCGTCCCACTCGGCTGCGTGGCGCCCGAGCTCGTCGCTGGTCCGCACCTCCGTCACCTCGAGCATCTCCCCCCCTCCTCCCTCAGCGATGGGCGTCCGCCGGTCCGGTCCCAGCGGCGTCGTTCCCGTTGCAGCGCTCCAGCCAGTGCTCGCTCCAGAAGCAGAAGCAGCTCCGCGCGCAGCCGGCCCAGGGATCGCCGGTGTCCGGCGCGGGCTCGCAGCAGGCGTCCTCGAGGATCACCACGTTGCGGAGCCGCACCATGCGCCAGCTCCGCTCGTCGAAGAAGCGCTCGACCCGGCGCTTGACGACGAAGGTGCGGCCGCAGAAGCGGCTCATCACCGCTGGCATGAAGGGGAGCCCGCGGCAGCGCTGGCGCGCGTCGAGGGTGGCGAGGATCTCGGCGACCGGCCTCACGCGCACCCGCTCGCCCGGCCGCAGCCCGAGCGCCTCGCCTTGCCAGATGGCGCGCCGCTCGCCGGTCCCCGACGTCGCCGGGACGGTGCCCGCCGGCGCGGGTGAGGGCGGTCTGCGCAGGGCCGCGCGCAAGACGCGCTGCGCCCGCGGGAGCAGGTGGTACGACCAGAGCGCTCCCAGGAGACCTGGGCGGCAGGCTCCCGGGAGAACCTTCAGCTGGCAGGTCATCGTCCCCCCCTCACGGCAAGTCTGGGATCAATTCGCGGAGGGCGCCAGCAGCGCAGGCGTCAACGCGAGGCACCGCGCGCGTCAGCGCGGGGCAGAGCGTGGGATGCGGCGCGGCGGCGCGCGCGATGCGGCGAGGCGGAGCGCGGGGGGGCGGCTCAGAAGTAGGCGTTCACCGAGGGACGAAGGCCGGGTAGCCGAACGGGGGCGGCTCAGAAGTAGGCGTTCACCCCGAGGTAGCCGAAGGGAAAGCTGAGGAGGGTCCCCTTCTGCGGTCCCCCGACGCCGACCGCGACGGTGAGCTCGCTCCCGATCAAGAGGCCGACGCGCTCGTTGAGCGAGATCAGGATGCCGGCGGGCACGCCGAAGGTGAGCGAGGTGGAGGTGTCGCCCGGCGTGGGGATGGAGAAGCCCGGCCCGAGGCGGAAGCCGAGGTAGGGGACCACGATGGAGCGGAAGTTGAAGAGGTACTGCAGGCCGAACGAGAACCCGACCACCTTCGACGTTTTGTCGTAGAGGTCGCCGAGGCCGACCTTGACGTTCAGGCTGCCCTCGAGGAGCAGGTTGCGGATCACGAAGCCGCCGAAGCTGGGGCTGAAGTTCAGCATCACCCCGGTCTGGCTGTTGCCCCCGTCGGGGTTCACGTGCAGGAGCTCGAAGGCGAAGCGGCCGCCGAGGGTCAGGACGCCCGGCTCGGTCAGCAGCCGATCGCCGCGGCGAGCCTCGGCGGGCGTGGCGATGATGGTCAGGAGCGCGGCGCCGATGAGCGCGGTCAGCAGGTGTCCTCTACGCATCTCTACCTCCTGTGGGGCAGCGGTCAAAGACGGCGGGCACTCTAGAGGCCCCCCGCTCGCTCCGCAAGCCCGCGCTGGCCGCGCTCTGCAAAGTGTGAGATGACTTCGTGGCTTAGCAGAGAGGAGGCTCCTCGAATGGGCGCCCGTCGTCGCCGCACCTGCGTTCTCGCTGTCGTGCTGTCCCTCGCCGCGCTGCCCGCTTGCCCGGCGAGCCGCCCGCAGCACCCGCCCTCACGCGCCGCGCTGCAGCTGGACCCCGCGGTGGAGCGTCGCATCGACCAGCTCCTCGCGCAGATGACCCTGGCCGAGAAGATCGGGCAGATGAACCAGCCGAGCGAGGCGACGCCGGCGACCCGCGAGCTGATCCGCAAGGGCGGCGTGGGCTCGCTCCTCAACGTGGTCGGCGCGAAGCTGACGAACGAGGTGCAGCGCCTGGCCGTCGAGCAGTCGCGGCTCAAGATCCCGCTCCTCTTCGGCTTCGACGTGATCCACGGCTACAAGACGGTCTTCCCCATCCCGCTCGCCGAGGCCTCCAGCTTCGACCCGGCGCTGGTCGAGCGCGCCGCCCGGGTCGCGGGCGAGGAGGCCGCGGCCGCCGGCCAGCACTGGGTCTTCGCGCCGATGGTCGACATCGGGCGCGACCCCCGCTGGGGGCGCATCGCCGAGACGGCCGGTGAGGACCCCTTCCTCGGCGCCGCGCTGGCGGCGGCGCGCGTGCGCGGCTTCCAGGGGCCCGATCCCCTGCGCCCGCGGCCGGTCATCGCCTGCGCCAAGCACTTCGTCGGCTACGGCGCGGCCACCGCCGGGCGCGACTACGCCGCCGTCGACCTCTCGGAGCGGACGCTCCGCGAGGTGCACCTGCCTCCGTTCCGCGCCGCGGTCCGCGCCGGCGTGGCCACGCTGATGAGCGCGTTTCACGACCTCAGCGGCGTGCCCGCCTCGGCGAACCCCTTCACGGTGCGCCAGGTGCTGAAGTCCGAGTGGGGCTTCACCGGCTTCGTGGTCAGCGACTGGAGCTCGATCCGCGAGCTGATCCCCCACGGGCTCGCCGGCACGCCGGCCGAGGCCGCGCGCGAGGCAGCGCTGGCCGGCATCGACATGGACATGCAGGGCAACGTCTACCCGACCGAGCTCGAGCGGCTGGTCCGCGAGGGGCAGGTGCCGGTCTCGGTGATCGACGACGCGGTCCGCCGCATCCTGCGCGTCAAGCTGGCGCTCGGGCTCTTCGAGCAGCCCTACGCCGACCCCTCGCTCGAGCAGCGCTGGCTGAGCCCGCCGAACCTCGAGGCCGCGCTGCAGGTGGCGCGCGCGTCGATGGTCCTCTTGCAGAACGGCAAGGACGTGCTCCCGCTCGACCGCGGCCTCGGGTCGCTGGCGGTGATCGGACCGCTCGCCGACGACCAGCTGAACCACCTGGGCCCCTGGCGCGGCGCCGGCGACCCGGCGCGGGTGACGACGCTCCTCACGGCGCTCCAGCGCAAGCTCCCGGGCAAGGTCCGCCACGCGAAGGGCTGCCCCATCACGGGTGGCGACGAGAGCGGCTTCGCCGAGGCGGTGGGCCTGGCGAAGGAGGCGGACGCGGTGGTGCTCGCGCTCGGCGAGGAGTCCGACATGAGCGGCGAGGCGGCCTCCCGGAGCTCGCTCGACCTGCCCGGCCGGCAGCTCGCGCTCCTCGAGGCGGTGGCCGCCGCGGCGAGCGGCAAGCCGCTCGTCGTGGTGCTGATGAACGGGCGCCCGCTCGTCCTCGGCCGCGTCGCCGAGCTCGCCCCGGCCGTCCTCGAGGCGTGGTTCCTCGGCACGCAGGCGGGCACCGCCATCGCCGAGGCGCTCCTCGGCGAGGTGAGCCCGGGCGGCAAGCTCCCGGTCAGCTTCCCGCGCAGCGTCGGGCAGGTGCCGATCTTCTACGCGCAGCAGAACACCGGGCGCCCGGCCTCGAAGGAGCGCTTCACCTCGAAGTACCTCGACGTGCCGAACACGCCGCTCTTCCCCTTCGGCCACGGGCTCAGCTACACGCGCTTCGCGTACCAGGGCCTGCGCCTCTCGGCGCAGGAGCTCCCGCCCGACGGCACGGTCACGGTCAGCGTGGAGGTGAAGAACGTCGGGCGCCGGGCCGGCGA
>JAKLHH010000705.1 GCA_022710245.1 Myxococcota bacterium | reverse complement strand
CGCGGCGTCGCCCTTCGGCTGTGGGCCGTCGCTCTTCGGCGGCGCGCCCTCCCAGCCGGGCTTCGGCGCGTCGAGCCGCGGACCATCTCCGTCCGGGCCCGGGCCCTGGTCGACCCGCGGCAGGTCGGCCGCCGCGTCGCCCGTCCGCTGCTGCAGCGTGGAGTCGCAGGCGAGGATCATGGACAGCATGGACAGCAGGGCCCCCGAGATCAGCGCGCACGCAATCTTCATCGCTGCCTCCGCTGGTCGCCGCAAGATCGAGGGTATCACAACAACCGTCAGGACTCCTGCAGCGACCTGAGCTCCCCGTCGGTGTAGCGCAGCCGGAGGGCGAGCGCCCGCGCCAGCCGCGCGAAGATGCGCACGCCGAGCTCCGGGTGAGCGCGCGAGAGCTCGTCGAAGCGTCGCCGGGAGATCGCGTAGAGGTCCGTGCGGGTGGTGGCGAGCGCGTCAGCCGAGCGCGTCCCGTGGTCGAGGAAGGCCATGTCGCCGAAGAAGTCGCCGCGCGCGAAGGTGGCCAGGTTGTGGTGCTTGCCGCCGTCGAGGGGGAGGACGACGCGCACCAGCCCACGCCGGATGAGGAGGAGCTCGTCGCCCTCGTCGCCGCGCCGGAAGATGGTGCCGCCCGCCTCGAAGCTCCGCTCCTCGACGCAGGCGCCGAGCGCCGCCAGCTCGTCCCCGCCGAGCTCGCGCAGCAGCTCGACCCCCGCGAGCTCGAGCGGCTGCTCCTCGCGGCTGCGCAGGAGCTGGTGCTCCTCGAGGAGCCGGTCCTCGGTCCACTCGAGCGCCTCGTCGAGGGTCTCGAAGACGGAGGCGGTGTGCGACGGCTTCACCAGCCCGAGGTGGGCGAAGTAGCGCTGCAGGTCCTGCCCGGTGGGGAGGCTCGCGGGGAGGCTGCTGAAGAGGAGCCGGGCCCCCCGCTCCTCCAGGGTCGCCTCGATCTGCTCCAGCATGTGCGCCGCGGTGAAGTCCACTGACTGCACCCGGCGCAGGTCGAGGATGATGAAGCGGCAGGTCTTCAGCTCTGGCTCGAGCTCGCTGAGGAGCTGGTCGGTGGTGCCGAAGAAGAGGCTCCCCTGCAGCTCGCAGACCAGCGTCCGCTCCCCCTCGCGCTGCAGGAGCTCCTTCTCCACGGGGAGACGGCGCTGCTTCGAGGAGAGCTGGCTGCCGCGGGCGCGGCGGCGGATGACGGTGCCGTGCACCTGGTCGCGCAGGAAGAGGAAGATGGCGAGCCCGAGCCCGGCGCCGGCGGCGGCGATCAAGCTGTAGCGGACGGCGACCACGACCACCGCGAGCATCACCACGAAGTCGAGCACCGTCGAGCGCTGGCGCAGCAGGCGCAGGCTGTGGCGGTCGAGCATGCGTCCGGCGACCACGGTGAGGATGCCGGCGAGCGCGCCGAGCGGCACCCAGGCGATCAGGCGCCCGAGGAGCAGCGCGGCGACGAGCGCGCCGGCGCCGGCGAGGACGCCCGATAGGCGCGTCCGGCCGCCGCTGGAGACGTTGACCAGCGTCGGGCCCATGGTGCCGGCGCCGGGCATGCCGCCGATCAGCGCCGCGCAGAGGTTGCCGAAGCCCTGCCCGAGGAGCTCGCGGTTGGAGTCGTGCCGGCTCCGCGTCAGCGCGTCGACGACGACGCAGGTCTTCAGGGTGTCGATGGAGAGGAGCACCGAGAGGGTCAGGCCAGGGACGAGGAGCGAGGCGAGGTCGCCCAGGCGGAGCTCGCGGAACGAGGCCCAGCGCCGGGCGACACCGGTCGCGAGCTCGACGGGGCCCGCGCTGATGGGGCCGATCAGGAGGTGGTTGCCCCCCTGGACGAGCAGGCGGCGGTCGACGAGGAGCGCGAGGCCGAAGTAGACGAGGAGCCCCGCGAGGAGGCCGAGCACCGGCGCGGGTATGGCCCGCGTGAGCCGCGGCGCGACGAGCATGGCGGCCATGGTCGCGGCGCCGACGCCGAGGCTCGGCAGGCTCCAGAGCGCCGGGGTCAGCACGCCGGCGCCGAGCGGCGTGCCGGCCTCGAGGCCGAGGAGCTTGGGGAGCTGACCGAGGAAGATGAGGACGCCGACCCCGCTCAGGTAGCCGGAGACGACCGGGTAGGGGATGTACTTGATCAGGCGCCCGCCGCGCACGGCGCCGTAGAGGAGCTGGAGGCCGCCCGAGAGCACTCCGACCAGCGAGAGGAGCGGGCCGGCGCTCGCGCCGCGGTCGGCGAGCTTGCTGGTGAGGCCGGCCATCACCGCGGCGGCTGGCGCGCAGGGCGCGGAGACCAGGCGCGGCGTGCCGCCGAGGAGCGGGGCCACCAGCCCGAGGGCGATGGCGCCGAGGACGCCGGCCGTGGCACCGGCCGCGACCTGGTCCGCGCCGAGCGGCGTCAGCGCGGCGATCCCGTAGGCGATCGCGGAGGGGAGCGCGACGAGCATCGCCGCGAGCCCGCCCCAGGACTCGCCGGCGACGCCGCCGGGGCCGGTCCTCGCGGCCCGCCGGGGCGCTGCGGGATGAGGCGGAGCTTTCGTCGGAGCGATCGACACGCGCTCCAGGGTAACCCAGGTGCGGGGCGAAGGCGATCGGCTCAGGCTCCGTCGCAGCCCACCCAGCGCACCAGCCGGGTGAGGTCGTAGCGCGCCTCGTGGGGGAAGCCGGGAGGCGGCAGGCCCATGCGGCCGACCAGGGTCAGGCGGTCGACGCCGCGGAGCGCGAGGCCGTCCCGGAGCTGCTCCAGCTGGCGGCGCGAGGAGAAGCCGATCACCATGGTGGTCGAGTCCGCGAGGCGCGCCGCCTCGGCGAGGTCGTCGACCTCGACGACGAGGAGCGTCCGCGCGAGCGGCGAGACCGTCGCGGCGGCGCGGGCGAGGTCCTCGGTCAGGATCAGCGTCCAGCCCCCAGTCTCCCCGCGGAGGACCGTGTCCCCCTGGAGCTCGGCCATGGCGCGGAGGTGCGAGAGCTCGGCGTGCGTGTCGAGGCTGACGAAGCCGCGGGGCAGGCTGCGGCTGACCTCGTCGAGCGCCGCGCCGAGCGCCTGGCAGAAGGCGCGGGCGGGCCGCTCGACCAGCGCGAGCTGCGGCGAGTGGCAGGCCTGCTGGTCGTGCACCGACACGTCGAGGGCGAGCGCGGCGGCCACCTCGGCGGCGGCGGCCGGCTCGCGGATCGCCTCGCGGTCGATGAAGGCGAGGCTCCGCTTGGGCCCGTAGTCGAGCACCGTCTGGCCCGGCCGCGCCAGGCTGCAGGCGGAGCGCACCGCCTCGGCCCCGCCCCAGACGCAGACCGCGTCCGCGAGCGCGAAGGCGGCGGCCTCCGCCGGCGAGCCGTGCGGCCAGTAGAGGACCGAGGTCGAGCGGGTGACCGGGTGGTCCGGGTCGAGCGCGCGGAAGGAGCGGAGCAGCGCGACCGGCGTGACCGGGTTGCCCGAGGCGAGCTTGAGCAGGCTCGCGTTCTTCGTCAGCAGCGCGCGCACCAGCGAGAGCGCCTCCGAGCCGGGGACGTTCCCGGCCAGGAGGTGGAGGACGCGGCCGCGGGGGAAGGCGCGCACCTCGGAGCCGGCGCGGCGGACCCAGCCGTCGAGCGCGCGCGGGTCGCGGAGCTCGGCGGCCAGCGTCGGGCGGAGGAAGCGCTCCGGGCAGAGGAGCGCCTCGAGGTAGGAGAGGTCGAGCGCGAGCTCGGCGTCGCTGAAGCCGGTGACGAGGCGCGCCTGCTCGAGCGCCAGGGCGCGCTCGGGGCTCGCCGGATCCGCCCAGCGCGCGGAGGCGCGCGCGAGGAAGGAGAGGATCTCCTCGAGCGGCACCTCGGCGAGGTCGCGGCGCCCGGCGGCGGCCCGCGCCAGCTCGGCGGGTCCGACGCGGGGGAGCAGCACCCGCACGCGCCCCTCGGGGCCAGTCAGCTCGAGCGCCTCCTCCTCGCCCTCGAGCAGCTCGCCGCAGAGGAAGAGCGGGAGGCGGAGCTCCCGCGCCGGTCCCCCGCGTCTCTCCTCGCCGCTCATCAGGCCACGACCCCGGCGCTGGCCCGCAGCTCGTCCACGTGCCGCCCGCAGCCTCTCGCCTCCGCGCCCTCGGCGCGGCGCACCGACGGCTCCAGGCAGGGGCCGACGCGGCCGCAGGCGCAGCGCTCACCCTCGCCGACGGCCACGCGGACCATGTCGTCGGCGATGATGAAGCCGGGGTAGGAGTGCGCGCCGGGGTCGAGGAAGGCGGGCAGGCCCTCCTCGCCCTTCGCGACCTCTCGCTCGGGGTGCGCCGGGTCGCGCACCGACAGCTGGATCCAGGGCGGGACGTGCTTGAGGCGCGCGCTGCACTCGCCGAGGAAGCCGTTGAGCTCGGTCATCCCGTAGATGTCGCGGATGTTGCCCGGCGAGACGCCGAAGGCGGCGATCACCAGGCGGTCGTAGTCGGCGCGCGGGATCGCCTCGCCGGTGTGCGTCTTGAAGCCGCCGCCGGTCGTGATGCGGGTGTCGGCGGTGAGCGTGGTCAGCCGCTGCTTGGTCTCCAGCAGGTAGCGGGCGAGGCCGAGGACCAGGACCGGCGCGCCGCCGAGCTGCACCGGGCGGAGCGGCGTCGCGTTCACCGCGGCGACCACCTCGGCCGGGTCGAAGCGCCGCTGCTTGAGGAAGTAGTCGTGGCCGGAGGCGAGCCGGCAGCCGACGGCGCTGAAGTTCGCCATCGCCAGGTCGCCCATCTCCTCGGGTGAGGGACCGAGCATGGCGAGGTAGCCGCTCTCGCCCTGCAGGTCGAGGATGCAGCGCTCGAGGCCGCGCACGAAGCGATCGAGGGTGACCTGGTCGCGCGGCACCAGGCTGCGCGAGCCCGAGGTGCCGCTCGAGCAGTGGGTCTTGACGATCGCCTCGGCCGGCACGCTGAGGAGCGAGAGCTTCTCCTTGAAGGCGCGCGTCGAGACGAGCGGCACCTTGAGCAGGTCCTCGCGTCCGCGCAGCGCGCCGAGCTCGAAGCCCCGCCCGTCGCAGAGGCGGCG
>JAKLHH010000704.1 GCA_022710245.1 Myxococcota bacterium | reverse complement strand
GTGGCGCTCGTCACGGCGCGGCGGTGTGCCGTGCTGTCTCCGGGAGAAAGGGCTGGCGAGGGAGGGGGGAGGCGAGGTAAAGAACGGGCGCCAGTTGTTGGTTGCTCGCGGCGGCTACGCCCGAACGCCCGGCCTGGGCGGCGCCGCTTCACCGGTCAGGAGGACACATGGCCTCGCGAACGGTCGTGCAGACGAAGGATGCTCCCGCCGCCATCGGCCCCTACTCGCAGGCGATCCGCGCCGGCGACCTGCTCTTCTGCTCGGGGCAGATCCCGCTCGACCCGGCGACCGGCGAGCTGGTCAAGGGGGACATCGCCGCGCAGACGCGACAGGTCATGAAGAACCTCGAGGCGGTGCTGCGCGCTGGCGGGGCCGACCTGGGCCGCGTCCTCAAGACGACCATCTTCCTCACCGACCTCGGCGACTTCGCGGCGGTGAACGAGAACTATGGCGGCTACTTCAAGGAGGCACCGCCGGCGCGCTCGACGGTGCAGGTCGCGGCACTGCCGCGCGGCGCGCGCGTCGAGATCGAGGCCGTGGCCCACCTGGGCTAGCGCTTGAACCACCTGGGCCAGCGCTTGAACCTCCCCAGCGGTTGGAGACGAGCAAGATGAAGACAGCACTGATCACGGGGATCACGGGGCAGGATGGCGCCTACCTGACGCGGTTGCTCCTCGACAAGGGCTACCGGGTCGTCGGCGCCTGCCGCCGCAGCGCGAGGGAGTCGTGGCGGCTCGAAGAGCTCGGCATCGACGAGCGACGGGTGGAGGATGTCGCCTTCGAGCTGCAGGAGCTCACCAACATGATGCGCGTGATCGAGCGCTTCAAGCCCGACGAGGTCTACAACCTCGCGGCGCAGAGCTTCGTCGCCGCCTCCTTCGAGCAGCCGCTCTTCACGGCGGACTCGACGGCGATGGGAGTGCTCCGGCTCCTCGAGATCCTCCGCGCGGTGAAGCCCGACACGCGGTACTACCAGGCCTCCACCTCGGAGATGTTCGGCAAGGTCGGCGGCGCGCGCTCCTCGAACGAGACCTCGCCCTTCTACCCGCGCAGCCCCTACGCGGTCTCCAAGCTCTTCGCGCACTGGACCACGGTGAACTACCGCGAGGCGTTCAAGCTCTTCGCCTGCTCGGGGATCCTCTTCAACCACGAGTCGGAGCTGCGCGGCCCGGAGTTCGTCACGCGCAAGATCACGGCGGCGGTCGCTCGCATCGCTCGCGGCGCCGACACGCGCGTGGTCCTCGGCAACATGGACGCGCGGCGCGACTGGGGCTACGCGCCGGACTACGTCGAGGCGATGTGGGCCATGCTGCAGCAGGACGCGCCCGACGACTACGTGGTCGCGACGGGCAAGTCCCACTCCGTGCGTGAGTTCGTCGAGGCGGCGTTCCGCGTCGTCGAGCTCGAGGTGGACTGGAAGGGGCAGGGCGTCGAGGAGCGCGGCTACTGCCGCCGGACTGGCAAGCTCCTCGTCGAGATCTCGCCGGAGTACTTCCGCCCGGCCGAGGTCGACTACCTCGAGGGCGACGCGAGCAAGGCGAGGAGCCGCCTCGGCTGGCAGCCGCGCGTCAGCTTCGAGGAGATGGTGCGGCGGATGGTGCAGGCGGACCTGAAGCGGGTCGAGAGGAAGCAGCTCCGGCAGTAACAGATCTCTCCGGCTGCGCCTCTCCGTTCCGTCTCGCCCGCGCCGCTCGTCCTCCGACCATCGGTACACGTATCCGGTCGTCTCCGCTCCCAGCTGAAGACACAGCTCCCAGACGGTCCGCAGGAGCCAGTCCGCAGGAGACGGTCCGCAGGAGACGGTCCGCAGGAGAGTCTGCAGGGCAGGGGCAGAGGAGCAGGCGAGGAGGCTAGTCCGAGTGCCGTCGCCCGCCAAACTGGGAGACGAGCGCGTCGTCGTAGGTGTCGGCGTAGTACCCGACCCGCAGGATCATGTCCTTCACCTCGGAGCGGTTCAGATCCTGCGTCGAGCGGTCGACCGTGAGCACGATCGTGTCGCCCTTGACGCCGAAGGCCGCCCCGGTGAGCTCGCGCGCGTTGAGCTCGAGGAGGTGTCGGAAGAGCGCGAGCTGGCCGCCGGGTGGCGGCAGCGTGACGACCGGCGCGATCACCTGGATGGAGTTGAAGTCGTCCTCGGCCGCGCCGGGATTGATGAAGACGAAGACCTGCGCGGAGCCCTTCATCAGGCCCCAGGCAGGGTTGCCGCTCTCGGTCTGCAGACGGTTCTCGACCGGTGCGAGGCCGAGCTCGCCGATCACCTCCTCGACCATCTTGGCGACGGCCCGGAGGTTCGCCGCCTGCTTGGATCCGAAGAGGGCCACGTCGCGTGGCTCAGGCCTTGACGACCGTGCCGCTCCGCAGACAGCGCGTGCAGACGCGGACGTGCATCGTCTCGCCATCCTTGATGACGTGGACACGGTGCAGGTTCGGCTTCTGGGTCCGCTTCGTCTTGATGTTGGAGTGGCTCACCTTGTGAGCGGAACGCTTGCTCTTACCGCAGACATCGCATTCGAACGCCATGATCGTACCCCAACGCACCGCTCCAGGGAGCGGACATGAATTGCGGGTCTGAAAGATCGCAGCTGGCTGTATCTGCTACAGTCTCTCGGCCGCGTCGACGAGCCCGCAGTCAACGGCTTGCTATCATATGGCCAATGCAGTAGCAAGGGTTTTGTGCCCTTGCGAATTGTTGGTCGCGGCAGCTCCCCGCCACCGCCCGACGTGCGGGGCGCCGCGACAATATGCCCTGCTCGCGTCCCGGGGACGCTCCGCGATGGAGGGCGAGGTCTCGCGCTGACCCTGGCCCTCGCGGGCACGCTCATCGCTTGCGGCGGGAAGGCCACCCGGCAGGCGGGCTCGCGCCCGGGATCGCAGCCTGCCACGCAGCCCGCCGCGGCGCCAGCACCTTCGCTGCTCTCCGGGGGGACGCCCGAGTCAATCCCGCCCTGGATGAGGACGGCCAGCCTGGCTGGCGAGGTGCAGTCCGAGGGCAAGCCACTCGCCGGCGCGGGCCTGGAGCTCCAGCTGCTCCTCGGGCCCCGGGTGCTGACCATCGCGCGGGGCACGTCGGATCCTCGCGGGCGCTATGAGTTCGCGCGGATCCCCCCCGGAGGGTACCGTCTGCTCTGCCGGGCGCCAGGCCGCGCGACGCACCAGGCCGTGCTCTGGGTCGAGGGCCGTGTCCCGGCCCCGCCGCTCGACCTGCGCCGGGCCGCGCTGGTCGGGGGCCAGGCTGTCGACGACCGCGGGGGCCTCGTCGGGGGCGCTCGCATCCGTGTGCAGCCGGTGGCCGGGACCGCCGGCTGGAGCACCGAAGGGCGCGCGGACGCGCGCGGGCAGTTCCTCATCGATGGGTTGCACCCGGGCCTCCATCAGGTCACCGCGGAGGCAGCCGGCTACACCGCGGCGGTGGCGCCCGAGGTCCTCGCGCCGGCGGCCGAGCTTCGCCTCCGGCTGGTGCGGACCTTCGAGATCCGCGGGCAGGTGGTGGGGAGGGCGGCGGCCCGCGCCACGGTGCGCCTCGCCGGGAGCGGCGTCTGGCCTCCGCGGCGGCTCACCCCGGCGCATGACGGTGGGTTCGTCTTCCCGCGGGTCCCCGTTGGACTCTACGAGCTGGTGGCCCAGGTCGAGGCGTCCCCTCCGCAGGGACCGCAGGCGTTCGCCTCCGAGATCGCCGCTGCGGTCCAGGTCGGCCCGGAGAGCCCGGCCCCGGTCAGGCTCGAGCTGCAGGAGGTGACGCCGGTCCGGGGCGTGGTCGTCAGCGGCGGCAGGCCCGTCACGGGGGCGATCCTCAGCCTCGGCTACGGCGCGCTCTCCCTGCTGCAGAGCCGCACCACCAGCGACGCGCGGGGGCGCTTCCGCTTCCCCCCGGTGGCCGGTGGCCCGCTGCGGCTCTCTGCCTGGGCGCCCGGCTTTCTCCCCCAGCTCGAGCACGAGCTGAGAGACGCGACGGCCGAGCAGCGCGTCGAGCTGACGCGCGGGGCGACGCTGCGCGGCTCCGTCGTCGACGGCGACGGACGGCCAGTGGCCGGCGCCATGCTCTGGGTCGCCTACCGCGACCGGCCCGAGGGCGGCCCGCAGATCGCGGGTGAGCTCGGCGTGACCACCGGCCCGGTGCCGCCCATCCCGCCCCCCGGCGCGACGATCTCCCCGGCCTTCGACGCCGGCCCGTCGGCGTCCTCGGCGCTGAGCGACGGCGCGGGGCAGTTCGTCCTCGCCGGGCTGCGGCCCGGCGAGCTCCGCGTCACCGCGGATCACCCGCGCTACGCACGCGCGGTCAGCCCCTGGCTCCAGCTCGGCGGCAGCGAGGCCGCGCAGCCGATCCGGCTCACGCTGCAGGCGGGCGGCGAGCTCGCCGGCCGCATCCTCGACGAGCGCGGCCTGCCCCTCGAGGGCGTCGAGGTGGCAGCCTCCAGCGGCGGTGATCCGCGCGTGACGGTGAGCGATCGCGTGGGCGCCTACACGCTCCGCGGGCTCGTGGGCCGGACCACCGTCAACGCGAGCCGCCGGGGCTACCTCGGTGTCAGCCGGGTGGTGCGCCTCGCCGACGGAGGCCGGCTCGAGCTCGACCTCGTCCTCGAGCCGGCGCAGGGGCGGGTGACAGGGACCGTGCGCGACCCGTCGCGCGCGCCGCTGGCGGGCGCGCGGATCCAGGCGGTGGTGCGCGGTCGGCGGCTGACGGCGGTCTCCGACCCCTCGGGCTTCTTCGAGCTGGAGGGGGTGGGCTCGCGGCCGTTCACCCTGCAGGCACAGCACGCGCGCTTCGCCTCGGCCGAGCGCGTGGTGCGCCCCGGCGATCAGGTCGAGCTGCAGCTCGGCGAGCTGGCGGGGCTCACCGGACGCGTGCACGACAGGCGCACCGCGGGGGCCGTGAGCCGCTTCACGGTGGTCGTCGAGGGCGGCGGGGTGCGCAGGCAGGTCGCGGTGCAGGAGGCAGGCGGCCGCTTCCGCGTGGACGGCGT
>JAKLHH010000703.1 GCA_022710245.1 Myxococcota bacterium | reverse complement strand
GAGCAGGCGCGCCTCTCGCGCAAGCTCGTCGAGCTCTGCCGGGACTGCCCGCTGCCGCAGGGCCTCGGCGACCTGGGCCGCGCCGAGCCCGACGGCCCCGCGCTCTGGGAGCTCTTCGGCGAGCTCGGCTTCAGCCGCCTGCAGCAGCGGTTCTCCCCGGCGAGCGCCCTCGACCGCTCGCTCTACCGCACCGTGCTCACGCCCGAGGAGCTGGCGACCTGCCTCTCGGAGATCCGCGCCGCAGGCCGCTGCGCCATCGACCTCGAGACCACCGGGCTCGACGCGATGACGGCGCAGATCGTCGGCATCTCGCTCGCCTGGGCGCCGGGCCGCGCCTGCTACATCCCGGTCTCTCATGTGTACCTCGGCATGCCGAAGCAGCTGCGCCTGGCGGCGGTGCTCGAGGCGCTCGAGCCGCTCCTCACCGACCCCGCCTTCCCCAAGCTCGGCCAGAACCACAAGTACGACTGGATCGTGATGAAGCGCGCCGGCGTCGAGATGCAGGGGATGGTCTGCGACAGCATGCTCGCCTCCTACGTGCTGAACCCGGCGCGCAACAGCCACGGCCTCGACGAGCTCGCGCTGGAGCACCTGCGCCACCGCACCATCACCTTCAAGGAGGTGACGGGCTCGAGCCGCCGCTTCGAGGAGGTGGACGTCCGGGCGGCGACCGAGTACGCCGGCGAGGACGCCGAGGTGACGCTGCTCCTCTGCGACCTCCTCGGCAAGCGCCTGCAGGAGGACCCGGAGCTGACGCGGCTCTTCACCGAGCTCGAGCTCCCGCTCTCGCGCATCCTCGCCGAGATGGAGGTGCGCGGGGTCTGCCTCGACGTGGAGCGCCTGCGCGGCATGCGCGCCGGCATCCAGCGCCAGCTCGAGGAGCTGGAGGCACAGGTGCGGCGCGAGGCGGGCTGGGACATCAACATCAACTCACCCAAGCAGCTGCAGAAGCTCCTCTTCGAGGACCTCGCGCTCTCCACCGGGCGCAAGACCAAGACCGGCTTCTCGACCGACGCTGACGTCCTCGCCGACCTCGCGATCGAGCACCCGATCGCCGCCTGGATCGACGAGTACCGCGCGCTCTCCAAGCTGGTCTCGACCTACATCGACGCGCTCCCGGCGCTGGTCAATCCGGACACCGTCCGCGTCCACACCTGCTACAACCAGGCGGTGGCCGCCACCGGGCGGCTCAGCTCCTCCGACCCGAACCTGCAGAACATCCCCATCCGCACCGAGCTGGGCCGGCAGATCCGGGAGGCGTTCGTCGCCCCGAAGGGCCGCGTGCTCCTCTCGGCGGACTACTCGCAGGTGGAGCTCCGCGTGCTGGCCCACCTCTCGCAGGACGCGGTGCTCCTCGACGCGTTCCAGGAGGGGCAGGACGTCCACTCGCGCACGGCCGCCGAGGTGTTCGGCCTGGCGCCCGAGCAGGTCACCTCGGAGCAGCGGCGGGTGGCGAAGGCGGTCAACTTCGGCGTCATCTACGGCCAGACCGACTGGGGCCTCTCACGTCAGCTGCGCATCCCCAAGCAGCTCGCGGCGACGTACATCGAGAGCTACTTCGCGCGCTACGCGGGCGTCCACCGCTTCATGGAGGCCACCATCGAGGAGGCGCGACGGACCGGGATGGTGAAGACGCTCCTCGGGCGGCGGCGCCCGGTGCCGGACATCAACTCCAAGCGGCGTCCGGCGCGGCTCTACGCCGAGCGCATCGCCCGCAACACGCCGATCCAGGGCACCGCGGCGGACCTGATGAAGCTGGCGATGATCCGGGTGGGCGCGGCGCTCGCGCGGGAGCACCTCGACGCGCCGATGATCCTCACGGTGCACGACGAGCTGGTCTTCGAGGTGCGGCCGCCCGAGGTGGAGGCGGTGGGCGCCGTCGTCCGGGAGGTGATGAGCGGCGTGCTCGAGCTCGAGGTCCCGCTGCGCGTCGACATCGGCGTGGGCGAGAGCTGGGCGCAGGCTCACGCCTGAGCGAGCCGCTCACCCCGCGCTCACTTCGCTGAGGGCGTGCAGAGTCGCTTCACGCACGCGGTCCCCGGGCCGACCGTGTGCGTGTGCTGCTTGCCGTCCCGGAAGATCACGACCCGATCGGGCTGCCCGTCGAAGTCCAGATCCAGCTCCTCGATCAGTCGCCCACCCCTGGCGTCGAAGTGGCTGGAGATGTCCGCCGTGCCGTCGAAGTTGAGGTCACGCTGCGTGCAGGTCAGCAGCTCCTGACCGGCGGCCTTCGCGTAGTACTTCCAGGTGTCCGGGCGGCCGTCACCGTTGAGGTCCATGGTGATGACGCGCTTGCCTTTCGGATCGCAGCGGCTGCGGTCGAGGTGAGGGAAGCGCCCCACGCAGTCCGCGTCGCTCGCGCACTCGGGCGAGAGCGAGGCGCGGCGAGCTGTGGCGCCGGTGCCGGCCGTGGTGAGGGCGAGGAGCCAGATGAGGAGGACCATGCCTCGATGATACGCCGCCCGCGATGATCTTGCAGGTCACGGCGAGCACGATGGCGCGCCGCCGCTCCACGGGCTCGGACGGTTCTCGCCGCCGCCGCGCATTCCGCCTCCCCATTTCACCGCGCTCCATCGTCACACAGGACGAACCATGCGGACGGCCCAAGCCGACGGCGCTCTGCCGCGGGGGGGCCGTCGTGCACGCGGCGCCGAGGGTAGCGCAGCTCAACCATCATGGAGAGGAGCCAGATCATGTCCGGACGACGAACCCAGATCCCCATCGCACTCTCGATCCTCGCGGCGGTCGCCGCCTGCGGCCAGCTGGAGGTGGACGAGCCCGAGGTCTCGCAGGCCAGCCAGGCGGTGACCTCGCTCCAGCACCCCGCCTTCATCCGCAAGCTGGCCAGCCCGGCCACCTACTCGCCCCTCAGCATGGAGCCAGCCGAGAGCCTCTGCGGTCCGAACAACCTGCAGCACGTGAACAACTACGATGGCACCCTCGGCGCCACCGTCGCCGCCGTCTGGTCGCACAAGCACCCCGTGGGCGCGATGGAGGAGCCGAGCCTGGTCGACCCGCTGGACGCCGCCAAGAGCAAGTACTGCTCCGGCACGCTGATCGGGCGCGGCCTCTTCCTCACCGCGGGCCATTGCGTCGGAGTTGGCACGGTGGGCGATGCCGTCTCCTTCAACTACGAGCGGACTCCCGGGTCAGCGACCGCGCTGAACGGGGAGAAGAAGTACACCATCACCGCGGTGGTGGAGGACTCGCTGGGCGGGCTCGACTACGCCATCGTCCGACTGGCAGGGAACCCTGGCGACACCTTCGGCTGGACCCGCCTCGCCAGCGCGGCCCCCGCGGTGGGTGACCTGGTCACCATCATCCAGCACCCGGCGGGTCAGGCCAAGCAGGTCGAGGTCGGCCCGCTCGCCGCCCTGGCAGGGAGCTCGCTCCAGTACGCGGACCTCGACACGCTCCCTGGCTCTTCGGGCTCAGGTGTGTTGAACGCCTCCGGCTACCTGGTCGGCGTGCACACCAACGGCGGCTGCGCCCCGGACGGGACCGGCGCCAACAGCGGCACTCGCATGACGAGCATCGCAGCGGTCTCCCCGACCGTCGCCGGCATCCTCGGCGCTGCGCAGCCCAACACGCTGATCGGGGACGGCTTCGTGGGGACCTCGACCGGGTCGGCCTTCGTCGAGCGCGGGTGGCGCTGGCACGACAGCCTCTGCGGCGGCGGGCAGTCGTGCGTGGCCGCGGACGTCAACGGCGACGGCCGCGCCGACATGGTGATCTTCACCCGCGGCGTCGCCAAGGACGTCCTGGTCGCGCTCTCGACCGCGACCGGCTTCGCCACCCCGGTCAAGTGGCACGACAGCTTCTGCGCCAGCGGGGAGACCTGCCGCGTGGCCGACGTGAACGGCGACAAGCGCGCCGACCTGATCTCCTTCACCCGCGGGGCGGCGGCCGACGCCTGGGTGGCGCTCTCGACGGGTGGCGGCTTCGGAGCCGCGGTGAAGTGGCACGACGACTTCTGTCACGGCGCCGACGTCTGCGAGCTGGCAGACCTCAACGGCGACGGCCGCGCCGACGCGGTCGCCTTCACCCGCGGCGCGACGGGCGACGTCTTCGTCTCGCTCTCGACGGGAGGAACCTTCCAGGCGGGGAGCGTCAAGTGGCTGACCGGCTTCTGCCTCGGCACCCAGCTCTGCAAGCTCGGCGACGTCGACGCCGACAAGCGCGCCGACGCCATCGCCTTCACGCGAGGAGCGACCGGGGACGTCTTCGTCGCCCGCTCGCTGGGGACCAAGTTCGCGCCGGCGGTCAAGTGGCACGACAACTTCTGCTTCGGCAACGAGGTCTGCGACGTCGGCGACGTGAACGCCGACGGCCGCGCGGACGTCCTCGCCTTCACCCGAGGGGACACGGCGGACGTCTTCGTGGCGCGCTCGACCGGCGCGGCCTTCATCGGCACAGGGGTGAAGTGGCACAAGCTCTTCGGCGTCGGGTCGCAGACCTGCCTGGTTGGAGACGTGGACGGCGACAAGCGCGCTGACGTGATCTCGCTCGTGCAGCCGCTCCTGCTGATCAAGCCGATCCTGCCGCCGCTGGTGATCGACCCCGGCGCCTTCGTGCTGCCGATCGAGATCACGCCGATCGACCCTGACCCGCTGCTCTAGATCATCACCTTGGCCTCTTGACCCACCGCCAGCTGCGGCTGCGATCCTCCGGGTCGCTCGGCAACCCCTTGCCGAAGGGGCCAGCTGCAGAGGTGGCCGTCCCCGTGGTTCCAGCCAGTTGGCGCCTGGCCCGCAAGATGCGTCACAGCCGGGCCATGCGGTGTGATGCGAAGCGACCCACCCGACAGGCTGATACGGTCGCGGCGCGCTGCGCGACAGGCGCGGTGCTCGTCGTGTCGTTGCTGCTGACCGGCTGCAGGTCTTGCCCGACGAGAAAGGCGGACAGCGCCTCTGGCCCGACAGTCCCCGCCGCTCCTCCAGCGCCTCTCCGGACCTACCAGGG
>JAKLHH010000702.1 GCA_022710245.1 Myxococcota bacterium | reverse complement strand
ACCGGCCCGCTGACCTGGCGAAGCCGGAGCAGGCGCAGCCGGACCTGCCCAAGCCGGACCTGCCCAAGCCGGACCTGCCCAAGCCGGACCTGCCCAAGCCGGACCTGCCCAAGCCAGACCTGCCCAAGCCAGACCTGCCCAAGCCAGACCTGCCCAAGCCAGACCTGAAGCCGAAGCCCGATCTGCCCAAGCCGGACACCAAGCCGAAGCCGGATCTGCCGCCCAAGCCGGACCTGCCGCCGACCTGCACCGTCCTCTATGGCAGCGCCTCGCGCTTCCAGCTCTGCTCGGAGCAGGCGGACCGGTGCGTCTTCTACACCGCGCTCTACCCGAGCCTCGATTCCTGCAACGCCGTCTGCGGCACCGGCAAGTGCCTCGGCGCAGCGGTCCCGGCGGGCTACTCGAGCACCACCGATCGCTGCCTGGCTGTCTCCACCACCGCCTGCTCCTTCCAGGCAGTCAACCACATCTGCACCTGCAAGCGGCCCTGAGCCTGGGCGTGTCGAGCCGCCGGTCAGCACGCGCGTGGACGGTTCTCCCGGGCTGCGCTATCGTCGGCAAGACCTGAGCCACTGCACACGTAGGACACGTCGAGGCCCGTGATGAGAGCAACTCAGCTCGCCATCGTCTGGATCGGTGCCATCCTCGCCGAGGGCGCGGTGGGCGCCGAGCCACCACCCATCAACAAGCCGGCGCCCCCCTTCTCGCTGCGTGATCGCGAGGGGGCGCTGGTGAGCCTCTCCGACCTCGCCTACCCGGGACAGGAGAAGGCGAGCCGTCCGCGGAAGGTGGTGCTGCTCGACTTCTTCCGCACCGACTGTCAGCCGTGCCGCAAGGCCCTGCCCCGGCTGGTCGAGCTGCAGAAGAAGCTCGGCGCCAAGCCGGTCAAGATCATCGTCGTCGCGCTCCTCGAGGAGGAGGAGGGGCAGGAGAAGCTCGATCGCTTCCTGCAGGAGACCAAGCTGCCCCTGCTGGTCCTCGTCGACCCGTACGGCTCGGCGGCGAAGAAGTACGTGTCCCACAAGGGTGGGCTGCAGATCCCGGCGCTCTTCCTCGTCGACCGGACCGGCGTGCTCAGGCGCCGGCTCCAGGGCGCCGAGGCCGAGTCCGTCCCCAAGCTCGCGACCCAGCTCGAGGAGCTCCTGCGATGAGAGCGTCCGCGATGAGAGCGTCCGCGATGAGAGCGTCCGCGATGAGAGCGTCCGCGATGAGAGCGTCCGCGATGAGAGTCAGCCTGCTCCTGCTCGCCCTGCTCGGCGGCTCCGGTTGCCCGGGGACCTCTGGTGGCTCGGCGCCGCTCCCCTCGGCGGAGCTCCGCCGCAAGCTGCTCGACTACCAGCAGGTGAAGTTCCCCCAGCGACAGTTCGTGGTCGGGCTCGGGGCGGGAGCCACGCTGGAGCTGGCGACCGCGACCGCCTTCGGGGAGATCACACGCCAGCTCACCTGGCTGCCGGCGGGCTCCCAGGATCTGCTGCGCGGCATGTACCGGATCGAACGCTCGGCGACGGACGAGGGCGGCCAGGTCCAGGCCCTCGCCACGCTGGAGCGCGACGCGGCCAACTCGCACCTCAGGCGCCTCGCGCGCGAGGCGGAGCAGGCCGCCGCCGGGCGCCTCCCCGAGTGCGAGAAGTCCCTCGGCGCGGGGGAGCTCGACGCCGCCGAGCGCTGCCTCGCCCAGGGGGCAGCCGAGCTGGCTCGCGCGGCGGACCTCTTCGCCGCCGCCCGCGCCGCGGTCGGCGACCAGGCGCTGAGGGCGCCGCTCGAGCCGGAGGCGCGCTACGCCGAGCTCCGTCGCCGCGTCTCCTCGAGCCGCACGGACCGCGGCTCGGTGATGGTCGCCGTGCAGCGGGTGATCGACGGACGCGCCGCGGGCGACCTGAGCGGGGAGTTCGCGCGCGTGGTGACGGACTCGGGTCTGAAGCGGGCGGACGGAACGGCCGCCAGCCTCTCGGGCGCCGCGCTGCTCAAGGCCGCGCGGCAGGCCGGCGCTGGCTACGTGATCGTCGGCAAGGTGCAGGGCCGCTTCAGCAGCGAGGACTCCGGGCAGTACTTCTCCTTCGCGGAGGGCGCGCTCCGCCTGCTCGAGACCGTGAGCGGCAAGGTGCTCGCCGAGCTGAGCTGCAGCGACGTGAAGGGCGGCCACATCTCGCGGGAGAAGGCGACCGAGAAGGCGGTCCGCGAGGCGGTCTCGCAGCTCGGCGCCCAGCTCGGCGGAAAGCTCCGCGCGCTGCCGCGGTGAGGCTCCCCTGCCGAGGCCCCGCCCCGGGACGCTGCCGGCGCGGGCTTGTCGCGGGCCGGCGCGGGCTTGTCGCGGGCCGGCGCGGGCTTGTCGCGAGCGGATCCGGGCTTGTCGCGGGCCGGCGCGAAATGTTGTAGAGTGATTCCACCTTGGCGCTGGAAAAGATCGACACCGGTCGCTACGTCCGGGACCTCGACTTCCTCCTCGAGGTCACGCGGGAGACGCTCTCCACTCTCCAGCTCGGCGCCCTGCTCCGCCGGGTCGTCCGCCTCATGCGTGAGCGGTTCGGCTACGACTGTGCCGCGGTGGCGCTGGTCGAGGAGGACATGGTGGTCTTCCGCGCCGGGAGCGGCGGGGAGATGGACCGCGTGTTCCAGGAGAGCACGCAGCACCCAGCCTGGCGCGTCAAGGTGGGCGAGGGCGTGGTCGGCAGGGCCGTGGCCGCGGCGGCCCCGCGGATGGTCAACGACGTCACCAGCGACCCCGACTACATCTGCGTGGACTTCCTCGCGGAGACGCGCTCGGAGCTCACGGTCCCGCTGATCCACCGCGAGAAGGTCCTCGGCGTCCTCGACGTCCAGAGCCACCGGACCGAGGCCTTCGCCGAGACCGACGTACGGCTGCTCGAGATCGTCAGCGCGCTGGTCGCCCCGGCGGTGCACTTCGCCTCCATGTACGAGCGCGAGCGCACGCGCTCTCGCCACCTGCACCTGGTCAGCGAGATCAGCCGGCTGGTGATGTCCTCGCTCGACCGCGAGACGGTGATCGCCGTCGCCTGCGAGGCGATCCTCGAGGCGCTCGACATCTCCTTCGCCGGCATCGCGCTCCTCGACCGGAGCGGGCTCAAGATCGCGCACGGCGGCCACGCCACCCGGCTCTCGCCGCTCTCCGAGGACGAGCTGGCGACGGAGTTCAGCGAGGGCCTGGTCGGCAAGGTGATCGGCACCGGCGAGGTGGTGCGGCTCGGCGACGCCGAGGCGCAGCCCGGCCCCGCCCACGTCATGCCGGGGATGCGCTCGGCGCTCTGCGTCCCGCTGCGCGTCCGCGAGCGCGTGATCGGCGCGGTGGACGTGGAGCACACCGAGGGGAACCACTTCACCGAGGAGGACGAGCACCTCCTCGAGAACATCGCCGCCTACCTCTCGCAGGCGATGGAGAACGCCCAGCTCTTCGACAACCAGCGGCGGCGCTGGCAGCAGCTGCTGGTGATCAACGAGGCCGCGCGCATCGCGACGGAGTCGTTCGAGCTCGAGGAGATCCTGAACCAGGTCGCCAAGGAGGTGCATGACCGCTTCGGCTACTTCGCCGTGGCGGTGATGCTCTGCGAGGAGCGCGACGTGGTCATCCGCGCGCTCAACTGCGACCAGCCGCTGGAGCTCGGCGTCGGCCACCGGGTGAAGCTCGGGTCCGGCATCGCGGGCCGCGTGGCGCAGACCGGCGAGCTCCTGCAGGCGAACAGCCCCGACTCCTTCGAGGAGAGCGACTCGCTCCGCGAGGGCATCCAGTCGATCCTCTGCGTGCCGCTGCGCGCCCAGACCGGCGTCATCGGGGTCGTGCAGGTGCAGAGCCTGGAGCCCAACTCGTTCAGCAGCGACGATCGCCTGGTGATGGCCACCCTGGCCCAGTCGGTCGCCGGGGCGATCGCCAACGCGCGCTCGGTGAGGCAGACGGAGCAGCTCCGCGAGGACCTGAACCGGATGATCGTGCACGACCTGCGCAACCCGGTGCAGGCGGTGCTCCTGACGCTGCAGGAGGTGCAGCGCGCCGCGGAGGGACAGCTCGCCGAGCAGGTGATCGACTCGGTGAAGGAGGGGATCTCCTGCAGCGAGGACATCCTGGAGATGGTCAACAGCCTCCTCGACGTCTCTCGCTTCGAGGCGGGCAAGGCGCAGCTACGCCTGGGCCCGGCGGTGCTCAACGACCACATCCGCGCGGTGGTCAAGCGGGTCGCGCCGCTCGCGCGATCCAAGGGGATCCAGATCACCACGGTGCTCTCGCAGGACGTCCCGGTGCTGCGCCTCGACCACGAGCTGATCAGTCGCATGCTGGCGAACCTGGTCGGCAACGCGGTGAAGTTCACGCCCGACGGCGCGCGCGTCACCATCCGCAGCGAGCCGGCGAGCGAGCCGCACCCCAAGGTCGCGCTCTCCGGACCCTACGTGCTGGTCTCGGTGCAGGACACCGGCGAGGGGATCCCGGCGGAGTACCACGACAAGATCTTCGAGAAGTTCGGTCAGGTCGAGTCGCGCAAGGCGGGGCTCAAGATGTCGACGGGCCTGGGGCTGGCGCTGTGCCGCTACGTGGTCGAGGCGCACGGCGGGTTCATCTGGGTGGACAGCGCGCCGGGCAAGGGGTCGACGTTCTTCTTCGCGCTGCCGCAGCCGCCGCGCGCTGCCAAGCGGCGCTAGTCCCTCTCCTCCTCCTCTCCTCCCTCTCCTGTCCCGTCCGTCCGTCGGATCTGGGCGCTTCGTCGCTGGCGCCAGCGATCCGTATTCAACGTCCGCTCGCTTCCGGCGCGCTTGAGTCTCGCGACCTCGGGTCGCTCGCCTTGCATTGGGCCGCCGAGGACTGCGGAGGAGGGCGGCCCGCAAGGCTCGCTCGGCGACTCGTGCCAGCGCGGGCCCGGGTGGACCGCGCGCTGTCACTCGCGACGACCGCTCGGTCGTCGAGCTCAAGCGCGCCTCACGCTCGCTCGCGTTGATTTCGACGTCCGCCTGGCTCGCGTTGATTTCGACG
>JAKLHH010000701.1 GCA_022710245.1 Myxococcota bacterium | reverse complement strand
CATCCCGGGCCTCAAGCACGAGGACATCTGCAAGGACTGGAAGGGCGGCTCGAAGGAGTTCGACCCGAAGGAGGTCACCACCGAGGACAAGCACTACCTCTGGATCGGCGGGCTCCACGGCAAGGTCTACAAGCTCGACGCGGCGACCGGCCAGATCCTGATCAACACCGCGTCGCCGGTGCCGGTCTACGGGATGGCGCTCTCGGGCGACGGCAAGCTCTGGGTCGGCAACGGCGGCGGCGGCTTCGGCTTCATCGACACCACCAAGTGCACCGACCAGGCCTCCTGCGACGCGGCCACCGTCTGCACCGCGACCTGCACCGAGACCTCCTGCCCCGCCACCTGCGACAACGCGGTGAAGGCCTCCTTCAGCGGCATGCTCAACGGCTACGGCATCACCGTCGACAGCAAGAAGCGCGTCTGGCGCAGCGGCTACCCGACGGCGGGCGTGCTCCGCTACGACCCGTACGCGCCGGCCAACCAGCGCCTCAAGCAGAGCACCACCGCGGCGGCCTACGGCGGCGGCATCGGCGCTGACGCGGACGGCTGGATCTGGGCGGCCAACATCAGCGGCGCCGTGGTGCGCATCAACCCCGACACCCTCGAGAGCGCGAACATCCCGGTCGCCTCGAAGGGCATCGCGGTGGACGCCCAGGGCCGCGTGTACGGCGTGCAGTACGAGGGCTACGTGCACCTGATCCAGCCGGGCAAGACCATCGCCGACTACCAGCTGACCAAGAACGCCATCACGCTGAAGGGCGTCGCCTACGCCTACTCCGACATGACCGGCGTGCAGACGCGCCTCGCCTCGGGCGAGCCGGGCTGGTACCGCGAGACCTTCGTCCCCTGCGCGGATCCGGCCACGACCGAGTTCCAGTTCCTCGAGTGGGACGTCGAGGCGCCGGCCGGCACCTGGGTGATGTTCAACATCCGCGTCGCCGACGACGCGGCGGCCCTGAAGAAGGCCCCCTGGTACACCGTCGCCTGCATCGCGCCGCCGGGAGGCCAGGGCAACGCGAAGATCGCCGGGTTCAAGGGCAAGCAGATGGAGGTCGAGGTCCGCTTCATCGCCACCGGCGACCTGACCAAGCCCGAGACGGTGAAGTCGGCCCGCATCAAGAGCTTCGGCGTCCTCCACCGCTGCACCAGCGTCGACTGAGCGCACCAGCGTCGACCCTCTCCGGCTGCGCCCCTGTCCTCTTCCTCTTCCTCCTGGTCCGAGCAACGGGGTCCACTTCATCTCGCTCTCCCCTCGCCTCCTGCTCCCCCTCGTCTCCCGCAGACCGCCGCGCTATCATCGCGCGATGGATCCCGCCACCGGCATCGAGACGCTGAAGCTCCTCCTGCAGGTCGCCTGGGCGGACGACGAGATCGAGCCGGCCGAGGCCAGGGCCATCCTCGACCTCGGGGTCAAGCTCGGGCTCGGCCGCGGCGACCTCGAGCGGGTCGCGGCCTTCCTCCGCGGCGAGGCGAAGCTCCCGCCCCCGGACCTCGGCCTGCTCCGGCTGCACCGCGAGGAGGTCCTCGCCGAGGTCTGCGCCGTGCTGGGCGCCGATCGCCGCTTCGCCGAGGAGGAGGAGCAGATCCTCGACGAGCTGCGCGAGCTCCTCGCCTCCTAGCCAGCTGTGGTCAGCAACCGGTCTTGCTCGGCGACCCAGATCAGCAGCCCGTCTTGCTCCGCGCCCAGGTGCAGCGGTGACCCTGGCCTGGCTCAATAACGCCGGCGCGGGTAGCCGTAGGGCGTCCGGTGAGGCCTGGGCAGCCTGGGCTTCAGCGGCGTGATCCCCGGCGGCAGGCTCCCGGGGCTGAGGGCGGGCATGCCGCTGGACCGCGACTGCAGCAGGCGCTGCCACCCCGTGACCAGCTGCGTGACCTTCGCGTCGTCGAGGCTGATGGTGAGCTCGACGCGCGAGCCGACCTGCGCGCTCTGCACCGCGTCGAGCACCGCGCCGAGCCCGGCCTGGGCCACCTGCGGGTTGCCGCGCAGGGTCGCGAACGCCCCGCCGAGCTTGGTCTTCAGCTCGAGCGCCGAGCCGGGTGAGCCAGCGAGCATGGCCGCGCGCAGCGTCCAGCCGCCCGCGCTGCGGGAGAGCCCCGCCGCGAGCGCCCTCGGCGCGCCGTCGGTGAGCTGCAGCTGCGCCTCGAGCTGCCGCTGCTGCTCGGCGGGGAAGCGCAGGTAGCCGGCCGCGACCGGCTGGCCGCCCACCGCCGCGAGCAGCTCGGCGTCGTCGCCCTTGAGGCCGCCTCCCGCCGCCTGCGCGTCGAGCGCGGCCTTCACCGCGGCCAGCTTCCCGCCGATCACGCTCTCCTTCGAGATCACGCCGAGCGCGCCGTCGCTGGCGACGCGGAGCTCGGTCCCCTGGTGCTGCAGGGAGCTCGCGCCGCCCGTCTTCTCGTCGAAGAACCGGCACACGGCCGCGGCGTCGACGCCGCGCACCGCCGCCGCGAAGTCGACCGAGCCGTCGGCGCCCCGCGCGGTGAGCCGCGGGATGACGATCACCACCTCGTCCACGCGGTCGGCCGCGGTCCCGGTCGCCGTGAGGAAGCCCTGCAGGTCGGGAGTGAGCGACGAGCCCCAGCCGGCGCGGAAGCCGGGCACCTCGAAGAGGCGGCGCAACGAGAGGCTGACCATCGCGTCGGCGCTGCTGGGGACGAGGGCGGCGAACCCCTTGCTCGCGCTCGCGGGCGGCCGCTCGGGCGCCTTCGGGGTGCGCCAGAGGCTGGCGCGCGCGTCGGCCGCGGCCGCCGGCACAAGGCCGCTCCCCGCGCCGGCGAGGCCGCTCCCCGCGCCGGCGAGGCCGCTGCCAGCGCCGTCGCCCGCCTCTCGCGTCGCGAAGTAGTACCAGAGGGTGGCGCCGATCCCGCCGAGCAGGAGCACGCCGACGAGGACGCTGCCGATGATCAGCCCGATCGGGCTGCGCGAGGAGGGGCGCGGCCGCGTCGCCGAGGCGAGGGGCGCGACCGCGGCAGGCGCGACCGCGGCAGGCGCGATCACGGCAGGCGCGACCGCGGCAGGCGCGGCAGGCGCGACCGCGGCAGGCACGACCGTGGGAGGCTGGGTGACCCCCGCGGAGACCAGCGGCGCGGCGAGCGGGACACCGCTCGGGGCCGCCGTCGCGGCGGAGGCTGAGACCTGCGGCGCCGAGGGCGCCCGCGCCCCCACGACGCCGGCCGGTGAGGTCGCCAGCGGCCCGCCCAGCACGCCGGCGCCGAGCGCGGCGAGCTCCGCGCGCAGGGCGGCGACGTCGGGGAAGCGCTGCGCCGGCTCCTTCTCCAGGCAGCGCATCACTACGCGGTCGAGCTTGACCGGCACGCCCGGCCGCACCAGCGAAGGGCGCTGCGGCGTCTGGGTCAGGTGCGCCGAGATCAGCGCCGTCGGCGGGCCGCTGAAGGGCAGGCGGCCGACCAGCATCTGATAGAGCATGACGCCGAGGCTGTAGAGGTCGGAGCGGCCGTCGAGCGTGCTCCCGGCGAGCTGCTCGGGCGACATGTACTCGAGCGTGCCGAGCGTCTGCCCCGCCGCGGTGAGGCCCGAGAGCGAGGGCGAGTCGCCGCTGTCCCCCGTCATGATCTTGGCGATGCCGAAGTCGAGGACCTTGACGTAGTCGCGCTGCGAGGCGCGGTCCTCGAGGAAGATGTTCTCGGGCTTGATGTCCCGGTGGACCACGCCGCGCGCGTGCGCCTCGGCGAGCGAGCTGCAGATCTGGTCGACGAGGAAGACGGCGCGCGCCGGCGCCAGCGGGCCGCCGCGCATCAGCTCCGCGAGCAGGCTGCGCCCCTCGAGGAGCTCCATCGCCAGGTAGAGGATCCCGTCCTCGGTCTGGTCGAAGTCGTAGGTGATGATGGTGTGCGCGTCGCGCAGGTTACAGGCGGCCTTCGCCTCGCGCCGGAAGCGCGCGACCAGCTTCGGCTCGCGCGTCATGTGCGGGTGCAGGATCTTCAGCGCCACCCGCCGGTCCATCTGCAGCTGCACGCCCTCGTAGACCGCGCCGAAGCCGCCCTCGCCGATGCGCCGTGCCACGCGGTAGCGGCCGTTGAGCACGCGGCCGCTCATCGGATCCGCGGGCGCCGCGACCGGCGCGGGGAGCGGGGCGCCGCAGCCGCCGCAGAAGCGGGCGCCCTCGTCGCAGACCGTGTGACAGCGCGGGCAGATCACGCGCTACTCCAGCCGGCCGATCAGCTTCTTCGCCAGCGCGATCAGCTCGGGGTCGTCACCGCAGTCGCGGATCAGCTTCAGCTGCCCCAGCATGGCGCGGCGGCGCTTCGGCTGCTCGTGCTCGAGGAGCTGGTCGATCCGCTGCATGGCGCCCAGCTGCCGCGTCGGGTCGCGGTGCTCCATCACCTTCTCCAGCACGTCGAGGTCGTCCGGGAGCTCGAACCCGCGCGCGAGGTAGGCGTCCACCTCGCGGGTGATGCTCTCGCGATCCATCGCGCGCTTGATGTTGCCGAGGAGCTTGAGCCGGTTCTCGTTCTCGGCGCCGCCGCTCGCCGTGGTGCCCGGCGCCTTCTGCTCCACCAGCTCGGCGATCTTGCCGGTCTCGAAGAGCCGGTCGAGCGCGGCGCGGTAGGACTTCTGGCTGCCGGGGCCGCGCTTGCGCTCGGTGGCTGGCTTCTCGTCCCGCCGGTGCGCGCTGCGATCCTTGGCCTTGTCGATGTCGCGCCAGCTCTTGCGAGGACGCTCTTCGTCGCTCATGATACCGTACCTCCGCGCGCCCCACGGTCGCGCGCTGAAGTAGGGATTATACGAGAGAGAGGAGCGTAGTCGATGGCCGAAGCGAAGGTGGTTTGGACCAGCGGCAAGCAGTTCGTCGGTGAGAGCGGGTCCGGGCACGCCATCGTGATGGACGCCAGCGGCGAGGTCGGCGGCCGCAACACCGGCCCCTCGCCGGTCGAGCTGCTCCTCGAGGCGCTCGCTGGCTGCACCGGCATCGACGTGGTCTTCATCCTGAAGGACAAGATGAAGAAGCCGCTCACCGCGCT
>JAKLHH010000700.1 GCA_022710245.1 Myxococcota bacterium | reverse complement strand
TCTCACGCTCGGACCCCTCCCCTCAGGACCTCGAGTGGGAGTACGCCGGGCGCGAGGAACCCCGGTGGCGGATTCGCCGAGCGCTGGACGCCGGGGCGAAGCATGCGCTCCTGGCGCTCGACGAGGGTCCCTCGGGGAGGGGTCCGAGCGCGAGAGCTGGATCGCGTTGGTGTCCTCTCCACAAGCTCAGGTCCAGCAGCCCAAGTACCAAGGTGTGGCGCCTGCTCCAACCATAGCCTCGAGGGCAAAGTCCAGCAGCCCAAGTACCAAGGTGGCGCCTGCTCCAACCATAGCCCCCGAGTGGGAGCGGCGGGAGCGGGAGCAGGCGCGAGCGGGAGCGGGAGCGGCGCGTGGCGAGAAGCGGGGAGCGGCGCGTGGCGAGAAGCGGGGAGTGGCGAGAAGCGGGGAGCGGCGCGAGCGGGAGAACGAGCTAGAACCCGACCCTGAGCTGCACGGCGCCGGGGCCGAGGCGCAGCGCGGCGCCCTTGGTCACGGTGACGTCGGTGGGGCTCTGCTCGGTGGGGCGCGTGCGGCGGTAGTCGAAGTACGACAGCACCACCGCGGCGACCAGCGCGGCGCTGCCGACGCCGAAGAGGATGTTCGCGGCCAGCGCGTCCCGCTCCCCGGTCTCCTTGTAGTCCTGCATCACGCGGATCTCGTCGGGGACCACACCCTTGATGCCGTTCAGGTGATCCTGCTGCGCCTTCATGTGCGCCGCGAAGCCGGCGCCGATGGCGAGCGAGAGGAGACCCACGCCGCCGGTGATCCAGGTGTGGGTGCGGATCGATTCCAGGTAGCCCGGCCGCTGCCCGGACCGGGGCGCCGGGACCATGTCGATCTCGACGCGCGTCATCTGGTCGGGCTTGACCACCGCGCGGCCCTGCCAGGTGATGTAGCCATCGCGGCGGGCGACGACCGTGTAGGTGCCGACCTTGAGGTTGCGGAACTCGAGCGGCACCGTGCCCCGCTCTTGGCCGTCGAGGAGGATCTCCACGTAGGGGACCGAGGCAGCGATGCTGAGCCCGCCGCTCAGCTCCTGCGAGGCAGGCGTCGCGCGGATGCCGAGGAGGTCCCGCACCTGCCCGGTGAGGATCTTCTCTCGCGCCCCCGGCTCGCGCGGGAGCAGGCGCACGGCCTCGCCGAGGTCGCCGCCGGTCTTCACGTCGAACCAGCGCAGCGAGAGCTCCACGCCGTCGCCCTTGCGGCGCGCGCGGGCGAGGATCAAGCCGCTCGCCTTGACGCTCTGGCCGATGTCCTGCAGGCAGGCGACGCTGGTCGTCTTGCAGCCGACCGCCAGCATCAGGTCCTCGAGCTTCAGGCTCGAGCGCTGCACCTTGCGCCCCTGGTTGCCGAGCGCGCTCTCGATCTCGTCGGCGAGGTGCGGGATCGACGTGTCGCCGTCGACCGGGAGCAGCACCGGACGCTGCTCCGCGGCGGCGCCGGGGGCCGGGGGCTTCGGGTCGGCGCCGGCGGGACCCGCGAGGCACGCGAGGGCGAAGAGGGCGACGACGGTGACGAGCACTAGGGTCCGCATAGCTTCACCGCCTCGAAGTTCGCCGCCGCGCCGGCGGTGAAGAGCGCGAGCCCACCAGAGGTCAGCTCCGTGTCCGCGTCGCTGAACTCGATCAGGCTCAGATCAGGCAGGATCACCTGGCAGGTCAGCTGCTGGCCGACAGCGCGCAGCGTGACCCGGTAGGGCAGCTCGGTGTGGAGGCCGCCTGTGATCTTCATCCCCGGCTCGCCGAAGGGATCGGTCGGGTTGGGGAAGAGCGCGAGCTTGCCCTTGCCGAGGTCGTCGCCGGTCGTCTTGCCGAGGAGGAGCCGCGAGCTCGCGAAGTCGATCCCGCAGTAGTAGCCGGTGCCCTTGCCCTCGCCCAGGCCGCTGGCGCGGACCACGACCCCGGCCAGGCTGAGCGGGCGGCCGAGCGCGCTGAGCTTGGCGTCACCCGCCTCGGAGATGCGCAGGCGCGCGGTGGTGAGGAAGGGCGCCTGGTCCGAGAGGCCGGCGCTGGCCCGGTGCACACCGTCCTTGACCACCTGCGCGTAGCTGGCGCCGAGGAGCTTCCAGTCCGCTGCGGCCTCCACCGCGGTGAACGAGATGGGGTTCGCGAAGCTGTCGATCGCGAGGCGGGTCTGCTTGAACGCCGGGTCGCTGGGCGCGCAGTCGCAGACGTCGCCGGCGCCGTCCTTGTCGGCGTCCGACTGGTTCGGGTTGAAGATGGTCGGGCAGTTGTCCTTGGCGTTGGGGACACCGTCGCCGTCCATGTCCACCGCGGGGTCGATGTCCGGACGGAAGTCGGGCCTGGGCGGCGTCAGGTCCACCCCGGCCTCGCTGCAGCTGCCGGGGTAGACGCACCAGCCACCGCAGCAGATGGTGCCCGTCGCGCAGGTCCCGCCGGGAGCGCACGCGCGCTCCTCGAGGTGAGCGCTGTCCATGCGACAGCCTGCGAGGAGGAGGAGAGCGCTGGTGACGACCAGCGCACGCTCAGCAGATAGCGGCATTCCAGGTGCTCCCGTGTCCCGGCCCTTCACCCAGCGTGGAGGTTGCCTGCGACGCTATCATCGTCCCCCGGCAGAATCAAACACCGTCCTGGCCGCGGCGGCAGCGAGGCGAGTGTGCATGGTAGCCGAGCCCATAGGAGCCCTTGCCCGGGGCCCGGGCGCCCGTGATAATCGGCAGCGCATGATCTCCCGCGCGCTCATCCTGGGCCTCCTGGCCGTCGCCGGCTGCGGCTCCTCGAGCCGGACGCTGGTCACGGGGGCGACGCCTCTCAACGGCTCGACCGCCATGGACCTCACCACCACCCCCGGGCTCGTGCTCGGCGACGGCGCCACCATCGACGCGGGGGACCGGCGCGTCGTCCTCTATGACGTCACGGCGGGCGCCCGCAAGACCATCGCCGGCCAGGTCGAGGTGGCGGGGAGCTCGCTCGTCTACCACCCGACCGACGCGCTCCCGGCCGACCACGAGCTCGAGCTGACGGTGGAGCGCGCCGCGCTCGGCGGCGGCCTCGACGAGCGCGACGCCAGCGAGCGGCCCGAGGAGCCGATCGCCTGGCCGCTCCGGCTCGCCTTCTCGACGGCCAACCGCCCGCGCGTGCGCGCCGCCTACCTGGACCGGACGCACGGCAGCGGGCGCGTCTCCATCCACTTCTCGCAGGCGATGAGCCAGGCGAGCACCTCGCCCGAGCTCTCGGTGGTCGACCTGACCGGCAAGCCCTGGCCCGCGTCGCCGCCCATCTGGGCCGACGACCGCACCGCCCACCTCGACCTCAAGCAGGCGCTCGACCCGGCCACGCCCTACCGGCTGCAGGTGGGGGCCGGCGCTCTCTCGACGACCGGCGTCGCGCTCGACGGCAACCGCGATGGCAGGCCAGGCGACGCCTTCTCGGCGGCGTTCAGCGGGTCGCAGGCGATCATCCTCTCGCGGCAGCCGCAGTAGCACCGCGCCCGGCCATCGCGAGCGAGGGGCCCGCGAGCGAGGGAGGGCCCGAGCGCGAGTGAGCGCGAACAAGGGCCCGCGAGCGAGGGAGGGCCCGAGCGCGAACAAGGGCCCGAGCGCGAACAAGGGCCCGAGCGCGAACAAGGGCCCGCGAGCGAGGGAGGGCCCGAGCGCGAACAAGGGCCCGCGAGCGAGGGAGGGCGCGAGCGCGAGTGAGCTCGAGCGAGGGGCGCGAGCGCGAACAAGGGCCCGAGCGGGAGCTCAGGCGTCGAGGAGCGCCATCGCGATCTGGGAGAGGAGCTTGCGGGCCACGTTGCTCGCCGTGGGCCCCTGCAGCTCCACGTTGCTGACGATGAACGAGGCGAGGTCGGCCTCGCTGCGCGCCAGGTCCTCGGGGCTGTTCACCGTGCGCGCGGCCGCGTCGAGCTGCCCGTAGCTGACCCGCGAGGGCAGCCGGCCGAGCGCCGTCGCGACGCAGTCCTGCAGCAGCGTCACGTGGAAGAGCACCGAGACCACCCCCTCGGTGGTGAGCTCCTTCTGGTGCGCGAGGACGTACTGCGAGACGCTCGGCTGCGCACGCATCAGCCGGTCAACGCGGCCGGTGATATACTTCGCGTCGCTCATGCGCGGCGAGGCCTCGGTGATCACCTGGACGATGCTGGCTTCAGGCACCCTCATGGCTCCCAGTCTGCCAGAATCGGCGGCGGCAGTGAATCTTCGGATGCGCTGCCGCTCCCCCAGCGACGACCGCCGCCGGAGCGGGTCATGAGCCTGCTCATCCCCCCCGAGATCCTGGCCGCGCTCCGGCGCCGCGGGCTCTCGCTGCGCGACTCTGACCACGCCGTGGACGCGCTCGCGCTCTCCTCCTGGCCGGCCGCCGCCGTGGACACCTTCTACGCGGCGATGCAGCGCTACTCCTTCCGCCTCGTGCTGCGGGACGTGATCCGCCTCGGTGGCGAGGGGGTGATCGCCCCCGCTCGCCTGGCCCGCCACGCGAGCCGCGAGGTGGTCGCCGAGCACGTGCAGACGCTCCTCTCGCTCGGCGTGGTGCGCTCCCGGGCGGACGCGCTCGAGCTCGCGCTGGACGCGAGCAGCCTGGGCCCCACGCTGGAGTGGTTCGTGGCCGAGGCGCTGCGGCGCGAGCTGGGCTTCGTGGTCGGCCGGGGCCTGCCGCTGCGCGGCGGCAGCACCGGGGGCGACCTCGACGTGGTGGGGCTCGCCGAGGGACGCCTGCTGCTGATCGAGTGCAAGAGCGGGCCCCCCAAGCACCTCAACCTCGCCCACGTCGGCGCCTTCCTCGACCGCATCGCGGCGCTCGCCCCGCACGGCGCCATCTTCTTCGAGGACACCGAGCTGCGCATGGCCGACAAGGTGGTGGGGCTCTTCGAGGAGGCGCTCGCCGCGCGCGGCTCGCCCCGGCGTCCACGGCGGCTGCAGCGCGAGCTCTTCACGGTCGGCCCGGGCCTCTACATCGCCAACGCTCACCCCGAGGTGGTGGGCAACCTCACCTGCTGTGTCAGCCACTTGCTGCGAGCGGGGGGTCTG
>JAKLHH010000070.1 GCA_022710245.1 Myxococcota bacterium | reverse complement strand
TCCTCGCCGCGCGCCTCGCCCCTGCCAACGGGGCGGTGCTCTCGGCGGTCAGCTACGGGGGCGCCGGCGCCGACGAGGGCAACGCGCTCGCGCGGCTCGGCACGGGAGTGGTGGCCCTCACCGGCGCCTATGCCGGGCAGGTCCTCTTCAACGGGACCTTCTACTCGGCCAAGGGCGACCACGATCTCTTCGTCCTCCGCGCCGCGCCCTGACCGCACGCCAGCCCTCGCCGAGATCACGCTGCCGAGAGCGCGCTGGCCGTCGCGTGCTCGGCGCAGGTGACAGCGAGGGTCGAGGTGCGGGGCGAGGCCGAGGAGGGCGGGGCGGGGCCGAGGAGGGCGGGGTGGGGCCGAGGAGGGCGGGGCGGGAGCTCCTCGCAGGCCGCGGCCGCGAGGACCAGCGCGAGCAGCGAGCCGTGGCTCTACTGGGCCGCGCACCAGCCCATGGTGTAGTCGAAGACCTTGCCCGAGGGGAGGGCCAGCTCGGCGAGGCCGGCCCCGAGGTAGGTGACCTTCACCGTCAACTTGTTGAGGAGCCCGGTCGCGGTGATGGTCCCTGCCTCGGGGCAGACCCCGCTGCAGCGCTTGTACCCGGTGGTCGTGGTGCTGACGCCGCGGTTGCCGATCTGCGTGGTGGCGCTGCCGTCGAGCTCGAGGCAGCCGGTCGCCGCGTCGTAGACGCCGGTGTAGCTGCCCTGGTGGCTGATCGGCAGGCTCTTGCGAGCGGAGATGCCCGAGTAGGTGCCCTTCCAGGAGACGACGCGCTTGGTCCCGCTGAAGGTGATGGTGCCGGTCGCCGACTGCTCGATCGGGGTCTTGCCGACCACCAGGCCCTCGCTCTTCTCGCTGACGTCGAGGGTGCCGGGGGTGGCGCTCTTGGTGAAGGTGGCGACCAGCTTGCCGTTCACGCCGACAAGCCCGAAGGGCCCGGTGCAGCCCTTGAGCTCGAAGGTGGCCACGTTGCCGGAGCGGCTGCGGGTGGCGCAGCCGGCGGGCTTGAAGAAGCTCGGGGCGCTGGCCGCCGTCTCGGCCGCCGCCTCCGGCGAGGCGATCTGCTCCGGGCTGCTGATCGGCTGCAGCGGGAGCGCCAGCAGCGCGCTCGTGCTGTCGCCGGCGTCCGAGGCCTCGCCGCTGTCCTCGGTGAGCGCGGCGATGTCGCTGGAGACCGGCTCGCCTGCGACCCCGCAGGCGACGAGGGCGAGTCCGAGGACCAGGGTGAGAGCGAGAGCGATGGAGCGGGTCATGGTCGAGCCTCCTCTTGTGGTTTGGCTTCGCCAGCCAGGAGAGCAAGCCGTGTGCCGCCGCTGCCGGTCCGTCGGATCGTGGAGTTTCGCGGCACGGCCACCGCCTCCGAGTGATCGTGAACCTGAGTCAGGTACCACTCAGGCGATCGCCGGGCGAGCTGAGGCCAGGAGGTGGGTGTGTTCGTCGCGACCTGCCCTGACTACAATGGCCCCATGCGCTTCGACTGCCTGAACCTCCCGACAGGGCCCAGGTGCTGAGTGCCCGAGCACGCCGCCGACGCGAGCTTCCTCCGCCGCAGCGCGCCCCCGCGCCAGGAGCTCGCTGCGCACTCCGGCCGGCGCGCGACCGCCTGGGCGGGCCGCCCGCTGGGCCGCTACTGGCTCTCGCGGCCGATCCCCTCGGGCCCTCCCGACCGCTGCTACCACGGCCTCGCGCTGGGCGTCGCGGGCTTCGAGAAGCCGCTCTTCATCCGCGTCTTCGCGCGCGCGCTCCTCGACGACTTCGAGCTGGAGCCCTTCAGGCGCGTGGCCCTCGCCGCGCGCGAGGGGATCGAGGTGCTCTATGACCTCGGTGAGGCCGAGGACGAGGGCCGTGCCTGCGGCTACCTCGTCTCGCAGCTCCTCGAGGGCGCCAGCCTGGCCGAGCTCGACGCGGCGCTCGCTGCGCGCGGCGAGCGCCTCTCCCTCGCCCTCGGGCTCGCCATCTTCGCCGAGGCACGCGCCCAGCTCGCCGCGCTGCACGAGGCCGGTCTGGTCCACGGCCGCCTCGAGCCTGGCAAGGTCCGCGTCGGCCCGGGCTGGCGCTCGGCGGTCTCGCTCTGCCACGGCCTCCGCCTGGCTCCCCGCGCCGGCACGCCGACCGACGACGTGCTCGCGCTCGGCCGCGCCGTGCTCCCGCTCGCCGCGGGCCGCGACCGCGAGCGGGTCGCCGGCCTCCTCACCGGCCCGGACCCGCGGGGCTTCGCGATCGTCGCCGACCTCATCGCCGAGCGCGAGCCGCGTCTCTCCGAGGCCGCGGTCGAGCTGCTCTGGCCGGAGGGGGGGCTACCGGCGCCGGCCGCAGCCGATCGCGTCCTCGCCGCCTGCGTGACGCCGGCCGAGCTCCGCGCGCTCTGGCGCCTCGTGGCCGAGCTCGGCGACCTCACCTGAGCGCCTCTCCCCGGCGGTAGGCTCAGTCGATCTCCACCAGCAGCTCATTGCGCCGCAGGAAGGGCAGCACCCACGGCGGGTCGTAGCGCGCGAGCGTCGGCTCGGCGCGGGCGCGCAGCCCCACCCGCTGCAGGCGAGCCCGCAGCTCCGCGCGCCTCGCCTCCACGCGTCGCCGCGAGGTGAGCCCCGAGAAGCGCAGCGCGGCCACCTTGCGCGGCGGCACCTGCTCGAGGTGCACCCGCCGGTCCACGGGCGCCGGCAGCGTGGCCACCGAGTAGGCCGCCGGCATCACGAAGCTCATCCGCAGCGCCCTGCCCTGCTGCTCCTCGAGCACCGGCGCCGTCATCGGCAGCACCTCGCCTTCGGCGGCCGCGGTCCCCGCGTCCCGGCGGGACGCTCCGGGATGAGGCAGAGAGGCCGCCTCCTCGAGGACGGGCGCGGTCATCGGCACCGCCTCGCGCCGCTGGTTGGCGCCGAAGATGAAGCGCGCCAGACGGCGGAAGGCCTCGCTCTCGTGCTGGCGCGAGCGCTCGCCGGCGACCTCGGTCACCGCACGCAGCTGCGGGGCGTAGCGGCGCAGCTCGAGGCGCCCCAGCTCGCCGACGACGTCATAGCGGGGCTCCTCCACGCGGCGCGGGAACAGATAGCGTCTGGCCAGGCCGGCGGCGACGCCTGCCCCTGCCACGGCCAGGCCGACCTTCACGACTCTCGTCATCTCCCACCACCTCGCCCTCCGGACCGGGGACCCACCTCCGCCGCGCTCGCCCGCGACGCTCCGGCCCCGCGATCACCCTCATAGTCTGGCTACGGCTCGGTGTCCTCGTCGAGGACCTCCGCGCTCGGGATGTTCGCTCCCCAGAAGGGCCGGACCCAGCGCGGCTCCACACGTCCGATCAGACCGGGCCTGACGCGGACCAGGAAGCCGCCGCGCAGCTCGTCTCGCGTCGCGAAGACCTCGACGTCCTCCGGCGCCTCCCAGGGCTCTCCGGCGCGCTGCACCCATCCATGCTTGAGCAGGGTCGCGTTCGGCTCGCGGCTCATCGGCCACCTCCCTCCGTCGCCCACCGTCTCGTCTTGAGGTTAAGCCTGCGCGATCCGCGCCCGCGCGCAAGCGCTCAGCCAGCCCGCGGCGCGGAGTGGAGCGGGAGGCGCAGCGTCAGCTCCGCGCCCCGCCCCGCCCCCTCGCTCGAGGCGCTGGCCGAGCCACCGTGGAGCTCCGCGACCGCCTTGACCAGCGCGAGGCCGAGGCCGAGGCCGCCCTTGCGGGTCTCGGCCGGGCGGCCGGCCTGCGCGAACGGCTCGAAGAGCCCTACCAGCCGGTCCGGCGGGATGCCGACCCCCGTGTCCCGCACGCGCAGCACTGCCTCGCGGCCAGCGGCGTCGAGCGAGACGGTCACGCGCCCTCCGCGAGACGTGAACTTCACCGCGTTGCCGAGGAGGTTGCCGAGCGCCTGGGCGACTCGCGCCGCGTCACCCTCGATGACGAGGGGCGTCCCGCCGCGCTCGAGGGAGAGCGTGACCCCGGCCGCCTCGAACAGCGAGCGATGGTCCTCGACGGTCCGCTCGACGAGCGCCCCCAGCTCGAGCGGCGCGCGCTCCAGGTGCAGCTTGCCGCGCGCGATCCGGCTCACGTCGAGGAGGTCGCCGACCAGCCGCTCCAGCTGGCGGGCCTGCCGGTCGATGACCTCCACGGCCCTCCGCGCCTGCTCGCTGCCAGGCGGAACGCGCTCGAGGATGTAGAGGCTGTTGCGGATCGGCGCCAGCGGGTTGCGCAGCTCGTGCGAGAGCAGCGCGAGAAAGTCGTCCTTGCGCCGCTCGCCCTCGCGGTGCGCGGCCTCGGCTCGCTTGCGCTCGCGGAGGTCGATGCCGATGCCGACCTGGGTCTCGTCGGAGAGCCGCACGTTGGCCCAGGCGGTCTCGACACAGGTGCCGTCCTTCGCGGTCACCGTGAGCTCGCGCCAGCCCGGCTGCGCCGACTCCATGAAACGGCGCGCCTCCTCGCGCACGGCGGGCTCGGGGTAGCAGAGCTCCAGCAGACCGCGGTCCCGCGCGTCCTCGTCGGTCCAGCCGAGGACCCGCCGCAGCTCCGCGTTGAGGTGAAAGCGGCGCAGCTGCGGATCGTAGATGGTGATCATCACCGGGACGCGCTCGAGGATCCCGGCGAGGAGCTCGCGGGCGTGCTCGCGCGCCGCCTCGGCCTGCTTGCGACGGTTCGCGCTGCTGACGAAGAGCGCCAGGCCCCCGCCCGCGAGGGGCTGGAGGCGCAGATCGGCCCAGAGATCGAGCGGCCCGAAGCGGGCCTCGAGCGCGGCCGCCGTCCGCTCGTGCTGCGCGCGCCGGACCTCGTCGCAGACGGGCGTGTCTCGCTCGCTCACGGCGGGGAAGACGTCCTGGAGCGTGCGTCCCCGGAGCTCCTCGCGAGACCGGCCGGTCAGCGCCTCGAAGCCGCGGTTGACGAAGACGATGCGCAGCTCGTCGTCGAGCACGCAGCATGGCTCGGCCTGCTCGATCAGCTCCTCGAGCTCGACGGCGCTCAGCCGCTCGCGCAACGCTCCCAAGGCGCGCTCCCGCCCCTGCCCGGGCCGCGGGCAGCTCCCGTCCCCGTCGCTGGGGGCACTGAGATTGGCTTAGCCGATCCGCGCGCGGGTTCAAGGAGAGAATCTGCGGGGCGTCCGCAGGACGCGAGGAGGGCAGCTTGCCGGGCTCAGCGCACGAGCACCGCGAAGGCCGCTGTGCCGAGCGCGGTGACCGCGAGCGCCGCGATCACGAGCACGGTCTCGGCCACGACACGCGAGCGCGCGCGGTGACGATGCGGTCCGTCAAGGACGCTGCTCAGTCGCTCCACCGCTCCCACCTCCCTCCCCCACCCGGAATCACCTCGGCGGCCCGAGCTCCAGCTCCTCGCGGAGCGCGGTCGACCTCGGGATGGTGACGCCCCAGAAGGGGCGGATCCACCGGGGCTCCACCTGGCCGACCAGACCCACGCGCACCCAGACCAGGAACTCCTCGGCCTCGCGCGTCGCGTAGACCTCGAGGTCGGTCGGCGCGTCCCAGACCTCCTCGCTCTCGAGCTGCACCCTGCCGCCGCTCACCAGCGTCGCGTTGGGGATCCGTTGCATGGGGAGCCTCCTCGTCCGCCGCGCCCACTCGCCCGCCCGCCGCATCGCCGCCTCACGGCTGCCGGCGCGCCCGCTCGCGCTCGACCTCGTCAACGGCGCCGAGGAGGTCCCCGGCGACCTCGGTGACCATGTGGTTGATGGTCCGGAGCGCGCCGTAGACCCGCCCGATGCCACGCCGCTGGAGCTCGCCGATGGTCTTCACCGCCCGCGCCGGCGCCACGCGGCCGAGGAGCGCGAGCGGCTGCTGGGCGACCACCTGGTGCGCCGACTCCACGGTGCTGGCGCCCCGATCGAGGGCCTCCTGCAGCTGCTCCTTCAAGCTCTTCAGCGTGTACATGACTGCCCTCCCATGGTCGGTCCCGCGTCCGGATCGTGAAAGGTGAGCGAGGCCCACTCGGGAGGCAAGGTCTATCTGGCGCCGCCCACGGTCTTGGCGGAGGCTCGCCGGCCGAGTCGGCCGAGTCCCGGGCGCTAGGCTGGCGCTGTCGATCCGTGCTAGAAGAGCCCGCTGGTCAGCAGACAGCGGTGGTGGAGGACAACGATGGAGCTCGACCGGAGCGAGCTGAGGGGAGAGCGCCCCGTCCCCGCGGAGACCGAGGCGCTGGTGCGCGGCGTCTTCGACGCCCTCGAGGACGCGGTCCAGCTCTGCGAGCTGGTCGTCGACGACGCGGGTCGCGCGGTCGACAACCTCATCCTCGAGGTCAACCCTGCCTACGAGCGGCACACCAGCCTCCGCCGCGAGCAGGTCGTCGGCCGCCGCATCGGCGAGGTCCTTCCGGTCGTCGAGCGCGCCTGGCTGGACCGCTACGCCGAGCTGGTCCGCTGCGGCGAGCCGATGCGCTTCGAGGAGCACAACACCTCGCTCGACCGCTGGTTCGAGGTGCGCGCGGTCCCGCTCGGCGGCAGCCGCTTCGCCGCGATCTTCCGCGACGTCACGGAGCGACGGCAGGCCGAGGAGGCGCTCCGGCAGAAGGACGCCGAGCTCCACGAGGCGCAGCGGCTGGCGGGGATCGGCACCTGGCGCTGGGACGCGCGGACGGGGGAGCACTGGGTCTCCGACGACGTGCTCCTCCTCCTCGGCCGCAGCAGCCTCCCGGCGCCCCACGAGCTCGCCAGCGTCTTCCTCGGTGAGTCCTTCACGCGCTTCGAGGAGACCGGCCGGCGCGCGGTGGCGACCGGCGCGCCCTACGAGCTCGACCTCGAGCTCCGCCGTCCGGACGGTGCGCCGCTCTGGATGACCTCGCGGGGCGAGGCGGTCCGCGACTCGAGCGGCGCCATCGTCGGCCTCCGCGGCACGCTGCAGGACATCACGGAGCGCAAGCTCGCCGAGCACGCGCGCGAGCGCTGCCTGGCTGAGGTGCGGGCGGCGAACGAGGCCAAGGACCTCTTCCTGAACACCCTCTCGCACGAGCTGCGCACGCCGCTCGCCGCCATGCTCAACGCGGTCGAGGTGCTGAAGAACCCCGAGGCGGGCAGGCCGCAGCGCGCGCGCGTCACCAGCCTCCTCGAGCGGAGCCTCCGTCACCAGACCCACCTGATCGACGACCTCCTCGACCTCTCGCGCGTGATGCGCGGCAAGGTCGAGCTGGCCCTCGAGGAGCTCGACCTCGGCGAGGTGGCGGCGGCGCAGGTGGAGGCGGTCGAGCCGGCGGCGCGCAAGGCTGGCGTCGCGCTCAGGCTGGCGCGCCCCGCCGGGCGGGTCCCCGTGCGCGGCGACGCCGTGCGCCTCGGCCAGGTGGTGACGAACCTGCTCACCAACGCGGTCAAGTTCAGCGAGGCCGAGGGGCAGATCGAGATCGCGGTCTCCGTCGAGGAGGACCAGGCGGCGCTGCGCGTCCGGGACAGCGGCATCGGCATCGAGCCCGAGCTCCTCCCCCACATCTTCGAGCCGTTCCGTCAGGCGGAGAGCGCGCGCGTGCGGGGCAAGGGTGGGCTCGGCATCGGGCTCGCGGTCTCGCGCTCGCTCGCCGAGCTGCACGGCGGCGTCCTCGAGGCGGCGAGCGCCGGGCCGGGCCGCGGGTGCGAGCTCACCCTCCGCCTGCCCTGCGGCGCGGCCCCCGCGGGAGCGTGCGCGCGCGACCCCTCGCAGGCCAGCCTGCCCAGCGGCCGGCGCGTCCTCGTCATCGACGACGGCGCCGACCTGCGAGAGAGCATGAGCATCCTCCTCGAGCTCCTCGGGCACGCGGTGCTCACCGCGCCCGACGGCAGGAGCGGGATCGAGCTGGCGCGCCGCGAGCGTCCCGACCTCGCGCTCGTGGACCTCGGGCTCCCCGACCTCGACGGCTGCGAGGTCGCCCGCGCGCTGCGCGCCGACCCGGCCACCCGGGGACTGCGCCTGATCGCCCTGAGCGGCTACGCGATGCCCGAGCACCAGGAGCGGGCGCTCGCCGCTGGCTTCGAGCTGCACCTGGCCAAGCCGGTCAGCGCGCAGGAGCTCGAGCGGCTGCTGGCGGAGCGGCCTGGCTGAGGCGTCTCAGCAGCCGCTGCAGCTACAGGGCTTGATGATGCTCCCCGAGCAGCTCTGGGTGCACGTCCCGGGGGTGCCGCAGCTCAGCGTGCAGCCGCCGCCGCTGCAGGTCTGCTTGCAGGTCGCGCCCGCCGCGCAGGTCAGGACGCAGCCGCCCGCGGAGCAGGTCTGGGCGCAGGAGCCGTTCGCGGGACAGGCGAGCGTACCGCAGCTGCCGGGCGTGGAGCAGGTCTGACAGCTCGCGCCCCCCGGCCCGCAGGAGTCGACGGTGAGACAGGAGCCGCCGGCGCACTGCGCGTTGCACGTCGCGCCCTGCGGACAGACGAAGATGCAGCTCCCGCCGCCGCAGCCGAAGGTGCAGCTCGCGTTGCCCTCGCAGGTCTGGGTGCAGAGACCACCGCCGCAGGAGGTGGCGCAGGTCGAGCCGGCCTCGCAGCGGAGCGCCGAGCCACTGCCGCTGAAGACGCACGTCTGCCCGGCCTTGCAGGTGCAGGTGCCGCTGCAGGTGTAGAGCGTGTCGAGCTTCGGCGGCAGGTCCAGCGCCTTGAAGACGTCCGCGACCTTCTTCAGGTCGGGCTTCGGGAGATCGGGGAGCTTGAAGGCATCGAGGGCCTTCAGGTCGATCATCCCCGGAGCGTCCGCGCGCGGCACGTCCGTCGCCTGCTCCACTCCATGCGTCGCCTCGAGGCTCGCGCGATCGGAGGCCGCCGCATCCCGCTGGCCTGGCTGCGAGGCGAAGCGGACGCAACCCGCTAGCCAGGCCAGGACAGCGACGATGCACAGCCGGGACATCTGCTGATCATTGTACTGCGCCGATGGGCGCGCTGTCATCGCGAGGGCCGGGGAGCGCGAGCGGTGCGACAGGCAGACGCGCGGGCGCTCAGAGCGAGTCCTTCACCGCGCCGAGGTCCACGGTCGCGCGGTCGTTCATCACCACGAACGGCCGGTCCTCGAAGCGGAGCCCTCCCTTGCCGTCGTGCTGCACGATCTGCACCTTGCCCATGCCGTAGCCCATCGGGCCGCGCGAGTAGTAGTGGATCGAGAGCCGGTAGGGGAACGCGGTGGGCTGGCCCTCGATGCTGAAGCACTCGGGCCCGTAGCCGTTCGTCACGTCCGCGTAGAGCGCGCCGCCGGTGGGCAGGGTCTTGTTGCGGTAGGAGGCGTGGCCGCCCTGCGCGTCGCGGACGTGGAAGTCGACGTCGTTCGCGTCGGTCTCCCAGGTGAGGAGGAAGCGCAGGCTCGCCTTCTGCGGCAGCGTCACGCCGTGCTTCTGCAGGCGGCCAGCGAGCTCGCCCTGACGGTTCGGCGCCTTCGCGAGCAGCGCCGCGGCGACCAGCCCCAGGTCCTCGCCGAGCACCTGGCGGACCCCCGGGCGCTCGATCCGGTACTGCTGCGTCAGCCCGGCCTCGAGCGCGGTCAGCGCGCGGTCGAGCTGCCCGGCGCGCGCGAGGGCGAGGCCGAGGAGGTGGTGGCCGGAGGCGTGGTCGGGGCGCTGCCTGGCCGCCTGCTGGTAGGCGTCGAGCGCGAGCTCGAGCCCCGCCTTGCCGAGCGCCTCGAGGCGCTGGCCGGCGAAGCGCAGCATGTCGGCGCGCGAGGGGAAGAGGTCGACGACCGAGCCGTAGACGCGGGCCGCGAGCACTAGGTTGCCGTTCGCCTGCAGCGCGTCGCCCAGCGCGAGGAGCGCCACCACGTCGCCCGGCTGCTCGGCGCGCCAGCGGAGCGCCTGCACCAGCGCCTCCTCCACCTGCCCCCTGGCGATCAGGCCGGCGAGCTCGGCGAGCTTGCCGCTCAGCGGCGGCGGGCCGGACCTCTCGGCCTCGTCGTCGGCCGAGCGCTCGCGCGCCTGGCGGGCCTCCGGCTCCGGCCGCGCCTCGGCCGGCGCGGGCGGCGGGGGCGGCGCCGAGAGGCGGGGGGGCGCGGGGCGGGCCGCGGGCGCGGGCGCCTCCATCGCGAGCCCCTCCTCGGAGCGGCTCGGCGCCCCCGAGGCCTTCATCGCCTCGCTGGGGCGCGGACCGCTGGGCGTGCGCGGCGCCTTGCGGACGTCGCCCTCGAGGTCGCGCGGCGGCGGCCGCGGGATGAAGACGGGCGGCGGCGGGGCGGCCTTGCGCTGCTGCAGCTCGAGGCCGCTCACGCCGACGACGAGGACGTCAGCGAGGGCGCTGCGGTTGATCCCGTAGCGCGCGTACTCGGCGTCGCTCTCGAGGACGAGGAGCGCCGTGTAGTCGGAGAGGACGCGGTGCTTGGTGGAGAGCCCGACGATCTGCTTGACGATGGCGTCCTTCAGGTCCGGATCGACCGCCGCGCTCGCTCGCTGCGACTGCAGGTGCGCGATGCGCGCCTCGACCCAGGCCCGCTCGAGGAGCGGCTTGCTCGCCGCCACCAGCGCGACCTGCTGCGTGCCAGCCGGCAGCGCTCCGGCGAGGGAGACCGGCAGCGCGGCCGGCGCCTGACCGGCGAGCTCGGCGAAGACGAGGACCTGATCACCAGGCTGCACGCCGTCGAGGCGCTGCGGCCAGACCCAGCGCGCGCCGGGGACCTTGACCGTGATCCCCGAGACCGTCTTCTTGCTCAGGCGCTCTGCGATGCGCGCGGCGGGCTCATCGCCGTCGACGAGCACCCCGTCCTGCTCCAGGGTCCCGGCGACCAGATCGCGCATGGCGCCCTCGTCGCGGATGCCCCCCACCAGCATCACGTCGAGGCGCTGCACCCTCGAGGCGAGGCGCCTGACCGCCGCGTGCAGGGCGGGGCGATCCGTCTCGCCGGCGGTGGCGATGCCGTCGGTGACGAGGAGCACGCGGCGGAGGCCGCGGGTCTCGCCGACCCAGGCCAGCGCGCGGCCGAGGTCGGAGGCGCCGAGCGGCCGCCGGGCGAGGATGAGGTCGAGGTCCTTGCGGGTGAGGTCGCCGAGCTGCCCGCGGTAGACCGGGTCGACGACCTGATCGAAGCAGGCGAGCTGCAGCGGCAGCGAGCCGCCGTAGTGCTGCTTCAGGCCCTCGAGGACCGCGCCGAGCTGCTCCACCTGCTGGTAGAAGCCGGCCGCCCGCGAGGCGCTGGTGTCGACGAGGACGAGGAGCGACTCGAGCGCCGCCTTCTCGCCGGCCAGCTTCGGCGCCACGCGCGCCACCGCCAGGCTCCCGTGGCGCAGGCCCGCGGGCCCGGCCTCCACCGGCACCTCGAAGTCGCGGTCGGGGGCGAAGTCCTTGCGCTGCACGCGGACCAGCTTGCTGGTCACCGCCTCGCCGCCGAGAGAGCTCTGGGCCTTGCCGGTCACCTGCTCGCCGACCATCGCCGAGAGGTCGACCGAGCCGATCTTCGGCAGCCCCTTCAGGTAGAGGCGGTAGGGCTCGCCGCGCGAGGCGAGCTGCTGCGAGTAGGAGAGGACCAGCTCCTTCACCCCGCGCGCCGGGATGGGGAAGACGCGCGCGCTGAACTGGTTGCCTGCCTTCTTCTCGAGGAGCGCCGGGTCCTGCTTGCGGTGCAGGTAGTCCTCGTAGATCTGCTGCGCCTGCTGCCGCTCGACCACCTCGGCCTCCTGCCACTCCTCGCCGAGCTTCATCGCGAAGCGCGAGATCGCCGCGCGCGGCGGCAGCGTGATGGTGAAGCGGCCCTCGATCACGCGGTCCTCGGGGTTCGCGAAGGTCAGGTGCAGCTCGGTGAAGGCGAGCGGGCCGAGCACCACCGCGCGGCCGCCGAGGGAGACGAGCGAGAGCCCGGCGCCGTCCGAGGAGGTGAGCGCCATCGGCAGCTCCTTGACCTGCTCCGCGGACGCGCGCGGGTAGTGCATGGCCGCGTCGAGGACCCGGCGCGAGCTCAGCCCCGCGAAGGTGCTCTCCATCCCGGCCCGCGCGGGCACGTAGACCTGCGGCCCACGCCCGCCGCGACAGGAGGCCAGCATCGCGCAGGTCAGCAGCGCGAGGGTCGCGCCGAGAATCGCTCGTTGCCTCATCGTGGCCTCCTGGTCTCTGTGGGATAGAGGATAGGAACGCATCATGGTCGAGAACGGTCTCGGCCCCGCCCACCTTACAGTGCTAGGGTTTCGAGGCGGGAACGCGAGCCGGGAGGCCTCGATGAGAGCCATGTTGCTGCGGCGCATCAGCCACTTCGACGCAGACGGCCAGGGCGAGGGCTGGACGCCGCTCGAGCCCGCCACCCTGCCCGAGCCGACGCCGGCGCCGGGGGAGGTGCTGGTCCGCGTCACCGCCTGCGGCGTCTGCCACACCGAGCTCGACGAGATCGAGGGGCGCACCCCGCCGCCGCGGCTGCCGGTCGTGCCCGGCCACCAGATCGTCGGGCGGGTGGCCGCGCTCGGCCGCGGCGCCTCCCGCTTCACCGTCGGCGACCGCGTGGGCATCGGCTGGATCCACTCGGCCTGCGGTCGCTGCCGCTTCTGCGAGAGCGGCCGCGAGAACCTCTGCCCGGAGTTCCGCGCCACCGGCCGCGACGCGGCAGGCGGCTACGCCGAGCTCACCACGGTCCCCGAGGCCTATGCCTGCCGCGTCCCCGACCCCGTCTCCGACCTCGCCGCGGCGCCGCTGCTCTGCGCCGGCGCGATCGGCTACCGCTCGCTGGCGCTCGCCGGTCTGCGCGACGGGCAGCGCCTGGGGCTGATGGGCTTTGGCGCCTCGGCGCACCTCGTGCTGCAGCTCGCCGGGCACCTCTACCCGTCGAGCCCGGTCGCGGTCTTCAGCCGCAGCGAGGGTGAGCGCGCCTTCGCGCGCGAGCTCGGCGCGGCCTGGGCCGGCGCCGTCGAGGACGCGCCCCCGGAGCCGCAGGACGCCATCATCGACACCACGCCGGCCTGGGGCCCCATCGTCGCCTCCCTCGGGCACCTCGCGCCGGGCGGCCGGCTGGTGGTGAACGCGATCCGCAAGGAGGACCGCGACCGCGAGGCGCTCCTCCGCCTCGACTACCCCTCCCACCTCTGGCTGGAGAAGGAGGTGAAGAGCGTGGCCAACGTGACGCGGCGCGACCTGGAGCTGACGCTCGAGCTCGCCGCCCGCATCCCGCTCCGCCCCGAGGTGCAGGCCTACTCGCTCGAGGACGCGAACCGTGCGCTGGTCGAGCTCAAGCAGCGGCGCATCCGCGGGGCCAAGGTCCTCTCTCTCTCCTGAGCGCCTTCTCTGCTGAGCTCCTCCTGCCCGAGGGGTGAGCGGGGTCCCCACGCGCCGCCGGTGATCGAACCAAACTTGAGCGACCGACGGGGAGCGATCGCACCCCTGGCCGACTGGTGAGAGCCCCCGACCCTGGTGTACCATAGCGCGAACGTCCAGCCTGCCTCTCGGTCGCGGCGGTCCACGCCGGAGGGCGGGCTGCGTGGAGCGCCCTGCTTGGCAACCTTCGGCCGATATGAGCTGCTCGAGCGCATCAGCCTCGGAGGCATGGCCGAGGTCTACAAGGCCCGCGTGCTGGGCGCCGCGGGCTTCGCCAAGCTGGTCGCGCTCAAGCGCATCCTGCCGCAGCTCTCCGACGATCCCTCGCTGGTGGGGATGTTCGTCGACGAGGCCAAGCTCTCGGCCAACCTGAGCCACTCGAACATCGGCCAGGTCTACGAGTTCGGCCAGGTGGACGGCCAGTACTACATCGCGATGGA
>JAKLHH010000007.1 GCA_022710245.1 Myxococcota bacterium | reverse complement strand
AGGCGAGGCGCCCGGCGCGCAGATCGCCGTGCGCGGTGAAGGAGAGCCCGTTCGCCTCGGCACCCGAGGCCGGCTGCTGGACCCGCGCGGCGGTGCCGGTGAGCCGGAGCCGCGCCGGGCCGCGGCCGGCCTGGCGGAGGGCCAACGCAAAGCGAAGGCCGTCCGTGTCCGTGCGTCCGCCGGCGCGCAGCTGCCGGGCCCCCGCGACGGCTCCGGAGGCCGTCACCCGCAGCTCGCTCAGCGCGGCGCGACGACCGGCGAGGAGCTCGTTCACCGGCAGCCTGGCAGCGAGCACGCCATCGACCCGGACCCCGCGGGCCGTGAGCCCCGCCGCGGGCTGCCGCAGGTTGCCGACCTCCAGCCGCAGGCGCGAGCTCACGCCGCCGCGCGTGACGCTCACCTCGAGCGGCAGCTCGAGGCCGTAGAGCGCCCGCCCGCCCGCTGGCTGGATGGCGCGTCGCGCGGTCAGGCGGCCGGTCAGGTCGACCCGCCCGGGCGCCGCCCTGAACGCCAGCCGCCCGCTGGCGCCGTCGAGCGCGAGCATCGGCAGGTGCAGGTCGACGCCGGCCAGGGTGAGCGCGCCCCGGGCGTGCAGCGGGAGCTCCAGCGGCGGCGTCCTCGCCCCGCGCGCGGGCAGCCGCCCGTCGACGTCCAGCGTGGCCGACAGCTCGCCGGCGAGCCGGGGCGCGGGCCAGGCCGGGAGCGCGGTGAGCGCGAGGGAGCGCCGCAGCTCCCCGAGGTCGACCGGCTCCATCCGGAGGTGCCCGCGCAGACCGCCGCGGCCACCGTCGACGACATCTCCGCTGGCTCGCACCGTGACCGCGCGGTTGAGCGTCAGCTCGAAGCGCTGCAGCTCGGCGTGCCTCGCGCCGAGCCTCGCCGCCAGCTCGCCGTCGCCTCGGAGGCTGGCCTGGAGGCGGCTCCCGTCGGGCCGGGCGAGCTCCACCCGGTCCGCGCTCACGGTGAAGCGACTCGCCAGGGCGCGCCCGGCGTCCGCGGCCGCGACCAGCCGCGCCGCGGCGCCTCGCACCCGCACCGCGCCAGCGCGTACCCTGGCGACCCGCAGCCAGCCCCGCACCTCCCGCGGCTCACGGCTCGCGCTGCCCGGGCGGCCCGGACCAGGGAGGCGCCGGAGGAGCTCCAGCGGCGCGCGCCGGGCAGTGGCCTCCCCGCGCTGCGCGAGCTGGAGCCCGCCGTCGATCCCGCTGACGCGCAGGCCGCCCGAGGAGAAGCGGACCCCGCGTAGCGAGAGCGCGCCGCGCGCCGACGGCAGCGCTCCGCGGCGGAGGTCGCGGGACGAGGTCTCGACCCGGAGCGGGCCGCCCTCCACCAGGCCGCCGAGCTGCACGCCCGGCGCCAGCGCGCTGACGTACGGCGCCAGCTCGTCGAGCGGCACGCGCAGCCGGGTGAGGGTGAGCGCGAGGCGGCCAGCCTGCCCGTGGCCGAGCGAGACGCGCAGGGCGAGGACCCGAGCGCCGTTGAGCCGCAGCTCTCCCTCGCTGACGCGGGCCTCACGTCCGCCCACGCCGCGCAGGGCCCCGCTCACCCGCAGCGGCGGCAAGGGCCGCCCGGCCTCGCCGACCCGCAGCCGGCGCGAGCTCAGGTCGAGGTCCGCGCGAAGCGTCCCGAGCGCCGGCTCGAGCCGCGCCAGCCGCGCCTCGAGCCCGGCGCCGAGGTCCAGCGCCGCGTCGAGCGGCGAGGCCCCCGAGCGCCGCACGACGAGGTTCGACCCCCGCTCGCCCGGAAGCGGTGCCACGGTCACGCGCAGGTCGCCCCGCGATCGCTCGGCCTGGTAGCGCCCGGCGAGCGCGACGCTGAGCGCTCCGAAGCGGGCGCTCAGGCCCGGCCGGCGCAGCGACGCGGTGAGCCCCTCGACGGCGCCGCGCCCCAGGTCGATCGTCCAGGCGGGCAGCCCGGGTCGGCGCTGCTTGCCCTTCGGGAGCCGCTCGCGGAAGGCCTGCAGGCTCGTCTTGCCGTGCGCCTCCGTGATGCTCAGCGCAGGGCGCTCGACCAGGAGCTCCTCGACGCGGAGCTGCTTGTGCCAGACGCGGCCGAGGCTGTAGCGGAGGCTGACGCGCTCGACGGTGAGCAGCCAAGCGCGGTAGCCGCGCGGCCCGAGGCGCACGTCACGGAGCTCGAGCCCGTGCAGCAGCCTCAGGCGGAGACCGCCGACGCGGAGCTCGCTCCCGAGCGCCCGGCGGCCGAGGACGACCGCGACCATGCGGTAGGACTCGTCGGGGGTCGTCGCCAGGCCGACGACGAGGCCGGTGAGCGCTGCGCAGAGCAGCATCGCCGTGACAGCGAGCGCGCGCAGCGCCCCGACGACGCCTCTCCTCACGCGGCCGCCCACCCTGCCCGCCATCCCTCAGTCCGCCCTCAGCGTGACGGGGGCCGGCCGGGCTGGCGCGGGCTCCGGGACCTCGGCCAGCGCCGCTGCCAGCTGCTCCGCGCTCTGGTACCGGCGCGCGGGGTCCTTCTCCAGCGCGCGCAGGATCACCCGCTCGAGCTCCGGGCTCACCTCGGGGTTGAGCCGACGGGGGCTCACCGGGGGGGCCGCGAGGTGCGCCTGACGGACCGCCTCTCGCGAGCGCGAGAAGAAGGGCACGGCGCCCGTCGCCATCTGGTAGACCGTCACGCCCAGCGAGTAGAGGTCCGCGCGCTCGTCGACCACGACGCCGCGCGTCCAGTGCTCGGGCGCCATGTAGAGGAGGGTGCCGATCGGGCCTGCGCCCCGCGCCGCTGCCGCCTCTGGCCACGAGCGGTGAGCCGCGATCACCGAGGCCACGCCGAGGTCGGCGAGCTTCACCACCTCGCGCGGGCCTCGCTCCTCGACCAGGATGTTGGCCGGCTTGACGTCCCGGTGCACCACGCCGAGCGCGTGAAGGTAGGCCAGCGCGGAGAGCACCGGCCGCAGCAGCGACTTCAGGCGCCCCGCGTCCATCGGGCAGCGGAGGCCGGCCAGCAGCTCGTCCAGATCGACGCCGCTCACGTGCTCGATCACCAGCGCGCGGAGCGACCCCAGCTCCACCCAGTCGAGCAGCGCGGGGATCGCGGGGTGCTGGAGGCGGCCGTGGAGCCGGCCCTCCGCCGCGAGCCGCGCCGCGCGCCCGTCGCCATCCGGCGCGAGCAGGTCGACGACCTTCAGCACCACCGCTCGCCTGAGCGCGAGGTCCTCGGCCCGGTAGACCGCGTGCCGCCCGTCCGCGAGGAGCGCCTCGACGCAGTAGCGCCCGCCGAGGCAGCGCCCCAGCAGGCTCGGCGCCGCGAGCGGTCCCCGATCGGCGAGTCGCCCCAGGCTGCTCTCCATGTCTCCCGGCCCTCCCCGTGTTCCCAGGCTGCAACCGCCGGACCAGCGCCCGCGGTCGAGGCGACCCATTGTTGGTCGCGGCAGCTTCGCCCGACCGCCGTACCCCTCCGGGGCGCACCTGGGCGGCGCCGCGACAATGGCGTCGGTCTCATCGCGGAGCCTCAGCTCTGGTCAGGCGCGCGGCGCCGGCGCCAGGCCCGGATCAGCCGCTGCAGCCCCACGCCCATCGCGACCACCGCGATCCCCGTCGCCGCCAGCAGGGAGACGCTCGCCACGGTCGGGTGGTGGAGCGTCGCGAGCAGCCGTCCGCCGAGGAGCGAGAGCCCGAGGACCCCCGGGAGGAGGCCGAGCGCGGAGCCGACCGCGAAGTCCACCGCGTCGACGCCGCCCGCTCCGGCGAGGACGTTGATCACCGTGAACGGCGCGATCGGGGTCATCCTGAGCGCCGCCACCGCCGCGATCCCCTCGGCCACGAGCGCACGGCGCGCCCGCTCAGCGCGAGGGCCGAGGAGGCGCGCGAGGCGCTCGCGACCGAGGAGGCGGCCGAGCCCGTAGGTGAAGAGGCAGGCGATGAGGCCGGCCACGAACGCGTAGAGCGCCCCTGGCCAGGCCCCGAGGCCGAGGACGGTGGCGAGGATGAGGAGGTTGAGCGGCAGGACGAGCAAGCTCCCGGCGAGGAAGCCGAGCAGCACCAGCAGCGGCGCGGCAGGCTCGCGCTGCCAGCTCGCGAGCATCGCGACCAGGCGCTGGAGGGTCAGCCACTCGGCGAGCTGCGTCGTGCGCCAGGCGAGCGCCAGCGCGATCAGGGCGAGCAGCAGCAGCGGCAGGGCCAGCCGGCTGGCGCGATCGGAGCTCAGCGTGCGCTCCTCGAGGGGGAGCTCACGAGCGCGCGTCGGGAACGATTCACCAGGGCGCGGAAGAACCCCCCGGCCTGGCGCCGTGCAGCGACCCTGCGCCCGCCGCGGCCCGAAGCGCCGCGGCCGGAGAGCGCCGCGCACGACCGCTGGCGCATCGGTTGCACTCCGCTCCGAGGAACCCGAGGGGAGGTGGGACGATGCGGCGTTGGCTCGCGGCGCTGGGGCTCGCTCTCTCTGGCTGCGCTGGACCAGGTCCAGGCGCGCCACCCCCGGGCGACGTGCTGGTCAGCGCCCGGCTCTCCGTCGACCTCGGCGCCGACGGCTCTGGCGAACCAGGCTGTCCCGCGGCGCCCGCGGCGACGCCCGCCTGCAGCGGAGGCGCCTGCCGCATCCCGCCTGGCTGCTTCGGGATGGGGAGCCCCTCCGACGAGCGGTGCCGCAACGCCGACGAGGAGCGCCACCTCGTCACGCTCACCCGCCCGTTCACGCTGGCGCAGACCGAGACGCGCCAGGACGAGTTCGTCGCGCTGCTCGGCTACAACCCCTCGCGCGCCGCAGGCTGCGGGCCGAGCTGCCCGGTGGAGTGGGTCACCTGGCACGAGGCCGCCGCCTTCGCGAACGCCCGCTCGCGCGGCGAGGCTCTCGAGGAGTGCTATCGCTGCACCGGCGCCGGCGCCGGGGTGCGCTGCGAGCTCGCCCTCGCCGCGCCGCGGACAATCTACGGCTGTGGCGGCTACCGCCTGCCCACCGAGGCCGAGTGGGAGTATGCCTACCGCGCTGGCACCCGGACCGCGCTCTACGACGGGCCCACCGTCACCTGCTGGAACTACGACCCCGGCGGCGACGCGATCGGCTGGTTTCGCGCCAACGCCGCGAGCACGCCACACCCGGTCGGGCTGAAGAAGCCGAACGGCTGGGGCCTCCGCGACCTCGCCGGGAATGTGGAGGAGTGGGTCCACGACGGCTACCAGCGGTCGCCGGCGGCGTCCGTCCTCGTCGATCCGGTGCGGGAGCCCGCCAGCGACGACGACCACCTGTTCCGGGGAGGCTCCTGGTACGTCTACGTCAAGGACATGCGGGCCGCCGATCGCAACCGCGCTCGCGGCCAGGAGGTGAGCGCCACGCTCGGCTTCCGGCTCGCGCGCTCTCTCCCGCGCTGAGCCCACCGCTCAGCCCACCGCCCCGCGCAGGGTCAGCCACTTCATGATGTCCTGCCGCCGGACCACCCCGAGGAGCCGCTCTCCGTCGACGACCGGGAGCTGGCTCACCTCGAGCGAGGCCAGCTCGCCGAGCGCCCGGCTCGCGTCCTCGTCGGGCGCGATGGTCGTCAGCGCCGCGAGCGGCGTCATCGCCTCCCCGACCGGGGTCGAGCGCCAGAGCGCGCGCGGCACGAGGCGCACCTCCTCGAGGCCGATCAGGCCGACCATGCGCTCGCGCTCGACCACCGGGAAGCTGCGCTGATCCGAGTGGAGCAGGTGCTCGTCCACCAGCGCGGCGATCGGGAGGTCGGCCGGCACGGTCTCGACCTGCGAGCACATCAGCCGCTCGACCGTCACCCCGCGGAGCACGTCGCGCTGCAGCACCTGCTCGTAGCCGAGCTGCGCTGCGTTGCCGAGGAACCAGCCGATCAGCACGAGCCAGAGCCCGTTCACGAACCCGGTGCCGAGGAGCGGGACGGTGAGCCCCACCGCCATGGCCACGCCGAGCCCCATCAGCAGCCAGGCGAACGCGCGGCCGACCAGCGCGGCCCAGCGCGTCGCTCGCACGAGGTCGCGCGTCGCGGCCCAGAGCACCGCGCGCAGCACACGGCCGCCGTCGAGGGGGAACCCCGGGACCAGGTTGAAGAGGCCGAGGACCAGGTTCACCGGCCCCAGCCAGAGGAGCAGCGTCGCGGCGGGCCCGACGGACTGCAGCCCGCCGAGCGGCTCGGCGGCCGTCGCCAGCGCGGGACCCGCGAGGGCCCGGCCGGCGAGCAGCGAGACCCCGCCGATGGCGGCGCTGGCGAGCGGCCCCGCCAGCGCGATCAGCAGCTCGGCCCGGGCCGAGGGAGGCTCGTCCCGCAGCTCGGCGAGCCCGCCGAAGATGAAGAGGGTGATGCGCCGGACCGGCACGCCGAAGGCCCGCCCCACCAGCGCGTGCGCGAGCTCGTGGCAGAGCACCGAGAGGAAGAAGAGCACGGCCGCGGCCAGCGCCACTGCCCAGGTCAGGCCCGCGCCCCAGCGCGGATGCCAGCGCGGTAGCACCCCGGCGGCGAGGCTCAGCGCCACCAGCCAGAAGATGATGACGAGGCTCCAGTCGAGGGCGAGCTCGATCCCCGCCACGCGCCCGAGTCGCACCCCGCCGAGGAGGACGCCGGGGCGCCTCGCCTCCTGCCCGCTCTGCGAGCCAGTCGTACCCGCCATGGCCTCTCTCTCCGTCGGCATCGGGCTGCATCGCTCATGCCACGAGCCTGCCGCGCAGGATCCCCCGCGCGCCGCGGAGCCACACCCGCCTGCGCTGCAGCGCGTGCGCGGTCCGCGCTGCAACGGCGCGGAAGCCCGAGGCGCCCGACCGCCGCGAGCTGGCACGAAACACGCACTCCCCGCGCGCACTCGAGGAGGCGGCCCTTGGCGCGCGCGGACAACGCGAGCCTCGACGAGCGGCTCGAGCAGCACCTGGCCCGGTGGCGCGAGGGCGTGCAGCGGCCCGCGGACGTGCGCGCGAACGCGGTCACCATCTCCCGCGCCGAGCGCTGTCAGGGTGAGCAGATCGCGGCGCGGGTGGGAGAGCTGCTCGACGTGCCCGTCTACGAGCGCGACGTGGTGGCGCGCATCGCCGCGGACCCCGAGCTGCAGCGGATCCTGCTCGAGACGCTCGACGCGGCCGGTCGCGCGCACCTCGAGGCCCAGCTCGGCGTGATGCTCCACGAGCAAAACTTCGATCGCAGCGACTCCCTGCGACACGTCGTGCGCACGATGGTCGCGCTCTGGGAGCACGGCCCCTGCGTGCTCGTCGGCTTCGGCTGCGTGCACGTGATCCCGCGCAGACACTCGCTCGCCGTACGGTTGACGGCTCCGGAGCCCGCTCGCATCCAGCGCCTCGCCGCCGAGGAGGGCCTCGACGTCGCCGCTGCCCGCCGCGCGATCTACCGAGCCGACGCCGAGCGCGAGGCCTTCCACCTGCGCTTCTTCGGGGTCAACGTCCACGAGGTGGTGAACTACGACCTGACGCTCAACACCGGCGAGCTCGGGCCGGAGGTCTGCGCGATCATCACCGCCGAGGCCTTCTACCGGAAGCTGCGCGGCGCGACGCGGGCGCGAGGGCGCTCGCGCGCGACCTCACCGCGGGGCTGAGGGCCTCATCAGCCCGGCTCAGCCGGAGCGCGGGTAGAGGGCGCGCATGCCGCGCTCGAGGAGGAGAGCAGCGGTCCGCCGCGGCAGCAGGCGGCTCATGACAAAGCCGGAGAGCTGGTTCGCCAGGCCCGGGACGCGGCCCGGTGCGCCGCCGAGGGCCCCCAGCGCGGCACGGACCACCGGCCCGGGCTGCATCAGCGAGCGCGCCGGCAGGCTGCCTCGATCGGGGGAGGTCTCGGCCAGCCCGGGGGTCTCGGTGAGGCCGGGCGAGAGCGCGAGGACGTCGACGCCCGCCTCGCGCAGCTCGGCCCAGAGGCCCTCGGCGAGGACCCGGTCGTACGCCTTGCTCGCCGCGTAGAGCGCGACCAGCGAGGTGCCGACGAAGCCGGAGCCCGAGGAGACCAGGATGATCCCGCCGCGCCCGCGCGCCCGGAGGCCGCGGCCGACCCCGTGCGCCAGGATCAGCGGCGCGCGGCAGTTGATGTCGAGGAGCCTCGACTGCAGCGCCGGGTCCTGCGCGTGGAAGCGTCCGACGGGTGAGATGCCGGCCGCACAGACGAGGAGCCCGACCTCGAGCCCGCGCGTCAGCTCGGGGAGCCGCTCGGCCAGGCGGGGGTCAGCCAGATCGAGCGGCGCGACCCGCACCTGCACGCTCGCCTGGCCGGCGAGCTCGCCGGCCAGCGCGCGGAGCTCCTCCTCGAGCCGATCGACGAGGAGCAGGTCGAGCCCGCTCGCGGCGAGCTGGCGCGCGAACTCGGCGCCGAGGCCGCGCGCGGCGCCGGTGACCAGCGCGACCGGTCCGTAGCGGCGCCTGAGCTCTGGTCCCGTCAGCTGCATGCGTCCTCCTGCGGGTCGCGCGCGTCGAGCTCGGGCGCTGCCGCGTCCTCCAGCGGACCCCGCTCGACCACCCGGTCGCCCTGCCGCGGCCACAGTACCACCACTCCGGCGGCGTCGGCGCTGAGGAGGAGCCGCCCTCCGCGCACGAAGCGGAGCAGCTCCAGGCGCTCGCGGTGGACGCGCAGCACCTGTGGCCGCGCGCCGCGCGCGACGGGCAGCACGCGCAGGAGCTCCCCGTCGGCGAGCGCGACCAGGCGACCGTCCGGGCTCACGCAGACAGGGCCGGTCGCGCCGCCGACCGCCAGCCGCAACGCTGGCTCCCGGGCCGGGCGCCCGAGCCGGAGGCAGCGCACCTGGAGGAGCCCGTGCTCGTCGAGGAGCAGGAGCCGCCCGGCGGCGATCGCGACCCAGGGGATCGCGCCGCGTCCGGTGCGGAGGAGCTCCACGTCGCCTCCGGCCTCGACCAGGCCGACCCAGCCGCGGCCAGCCACCACCGCCAGCGCCAGCTCGCCGCAGACGGCGACCGCGAGCACCTCGTCCGCGGCCGTGGTGGGGTCCGCGGCCTGACCGTCGAGCTCGAAGATCCGCAACCAGCGGCGGCCGGCGACGACCGCGGCCAGGCGCTCGTCCTCGGAGATCGCGAAGAGTCGGGGCACCGCCGGCAGCGGACCAGGCAGGCGGCGGATCCCGCCGGGCTCCTCCGCGAGCAGCCCGGCGAGCTCGCCGGTCGCCGCCTCGTCGTCCGCGCGCACGACCGCGCGCCGGGTCAGCTGCGGGCCGGGTCCGTGGCCCTGAGGCGCGAGGCGCTGGCCGCCTCGCGGCGCGCCCAGCTCGATCAGCCGCGGCCAGATCCCCTCCCAGCCGAGGGCAAGCGCGCGGCGTCCGTCCGCGTCCACCGCGAGCAGCTGCTGGCGTTGGGGCAGGCGGAGCACCCGCGGCCGCGGCTCCGGGCAGCTCGACCAGCGCAGGCCGCCGGCGCAGCCGGGGCAGATGACGCGCCCACAGGCCGGGCACGGCTCCACCGCACCGAGCTGGTGGCAGTGACCGCAGACGACGGCGGGGTGCCTGCGTGAGAGCACGCCGCTACCTCGCACGCGGCCGGCGCGGCGGTCAAGGGCGGCGTCGCGACGCGTGGCTTTGCGCTACCCTCGGGCCCCCGCGCTGAGTATGCTCCGCGCCATGTCACGCCTTCCGGTTCGACTGCTGATCATCGACAACGCCCTCGACCACACGCTCTACCGTCCGGTCGAGCACTGGAGACGCCTCACCGAGCACCCGTGCGAGCACGTGCACGCCCCCTCGGGCGCGCCGCTCCCCGAGCCGGGCGCCCACGACCACGTCATCCTCACCGGCTCGGAGGACTCCATCACGCGGCTCGCGCCCTGGGCCGAGGCCGAGCTCGCCTGGCTCCGCCGCGCCGTGGCGCTCGGCGTCCGCGTCCTCGGCAGCTGCTGGGGCCACCAGCTGATCGCGCGCGCGCTCGGCGGGCCCGGCTGTGTGCGGCGGGCCGCCCGCCCGGAGCTCGGCTGGATCCGCGTCGACGTGAGCGCCGGAGGCGGGCTCATGCCCGAGGGCTCCTTCGAGGCCTTCTCCTCGCACTTCGACGAGGTCGTGGCGGGGAGCCACCCGGAGCTGCGCGTGCTGGCGAGCACGCCCGCCTGCGCCGTGCACGCGCTCCGCTGGGGCGAGCTCCCCTGCTGGGGCATCCAGGCGCACCCGGAGATCGACCCCGAGAGCGGTCGCGGCTTCCTCGCCGCGGGCGGCTCACGCTGGCCCGAGGCCGCCCCGCTCTTCGCCGAGGCGCTGCGGCAGCCGGTGCGGGACAGCGGGTCGGCGGCCGAGCTGGTCCGCCGCTTCCTCGCGGCCTGACGCCATGCGCACCCCGCTCGCGCTCCTCGGGCTCGCGCTGGCCGCCTGCGCCACCCGGCCCCCGCCCGTCCCCCTCGAGCCGGGGCTGGCGGCTCACGCGGGGAGCTTCCACCGCGCGCTGATCCGCGCGGCGCCCGGGGTCCACGTCGCGGTCGGCTTCGGCCTCGCGAACAGCGTGCTCCTCGAGGGGACGGACGGCGTCGTCATCGTCGACGCGATGGAGAGCGCAGAGGCCGCCGCCGAGGTGCGCCGCGCCTTCGACGGCGTCACGCGCGCGCCGGTGCGCGCCCTCATCTACACGCACAACCACGCCGACCACATCTTCGGCGCCGCGGTCCTCGCCGGCAGCGCACGGCGCGCGTCAGGCCTCGAGGTGCACGCGCACTCGAGCCTCCTCCCCGAGCTCGAGCGCACCACCGCGCTGCTCCGTCCCGCCATCTACCGGCGCAGCATGCGCCAGTTCGGCGCGCTCCTGCCCGACGGCACCGAGGCCGGGGTCGGCATTGGCCCCCGCCTCCGCTTCGGCAGCCGGCCCACGCTCGCCTTCCTGCCGCCGACGCACACGTTCAGCGGCGCGCGCCGCGCGCTGCGGCTCGCCGGCCTCGAGCTCGTCCTCCTCCACGCGCCCGGCGAGACCGACGACCAGCTCGTCGTCTGGCTGCCCGGGCCGCGGGTGCTGATCGCGGCGGACAACTTCTACCCGGCCTTCCCCAACCTCTACGCGATCCGTGGCACCTCCTACCGCGACCCGCTCCGCTGGGTCGCCAGCCTCGATCTGATGCGCGCTCTGCGCCCGCTGCACCTGGTCCCCCTGCACGGGCAGCCGCTCGCCGGCGAGGCGACCATCGCCGCCGCGCTGACCGCGTACCGCGACGCGATCCAGCTCGTGCACGATCAGACCGTCCGCGGCCTCAACGCGGGCCTCACCCCCGACGAGCTGGTGGAGCGCGTCCGCCTGCCGCGGCACCTCGCGCGGCTCCCCTTCCTGCAGGAGCGCTACGGCAGCGTCGCCTGGTCCGTGCGCGGGATCTACGCCGGCTACCTCGGCTGGTTCGACGGGGACGCCGCCCACCTCTCGCCCCTGCCGCCGCGGGAGCACGCGCGCCGCCTCGCCGCGCTCGCTGGCGGCGAGGAGCCGCTGCTCGCGCGCGCCCGCGAGGCCCTGGACGGCGGCGACCCGCGCTGGGCCCTCGAGCTCGCCTCCGCGCTGCTGCAGCTCCGGCCGGGCAGCCAGCCGGCCCGCGCGCTCCGCGCCCGCGCGCTCACCCTCCTCGGCGCCGCCTCGGGCAACGCGAACGCCCGCAACTACCTCCTGACGCAGGCGCTCGAGGCTCGCGGCGCGCTGCGCCTCGGGCTCGCCCCCGCCGGCGATCGGGCGCTCGTCCACGCGCTGCCGCTCCGCGCCTTCTTCCGCGCGCTGGCGACGAGCCTCGACCCCGAGGCGAGCGCCAGCGTCGAGCGGGTGGTGGGCTTCGTCTTCCCCGACGCGGGCGAGGCCTGGACGGTCCACGTGCGCCGCGGCGTCGCCGAGGTGCAGCCGCGCCTCGACCCCGCGGCGACGATCACGGTGACCACCGACGCGTGGCGCTTCAAGGAGCTCCTCGCCGGGCTGCGCGGCCCGCTCGGCGACTACCTCGGCCGCCACCTCCGCGTGCGCGGCAGCCTCTGGCAGCTCCTCGGCTTCCTGCGGCTCTTCTCGCCGCCGGGCTGACGCTCTGGAGCTTGGGCTGCTCCAGCCACTTCGGGTGGTACGCGGTGCCGTCGAAGCGCTGCGAGGTCTTGAACTCCCGCCTGGAGACCCTGTGTCCTGCCATCGCCCACCTCCCCTCACCCTGCTCCTGGCGTGACGACGTCGCCTCCTGCGAGCAAGGGCGCGACGATCGACGATCGCGGCTGGCTGTGCCGCAGGTGCGCCACCCTCTGCCACCCGCGCCAGATCGCCCCCCGGCGTGGCCGCGTAACTCGCGAGAAGGGCATCCGCGGGGCCAGAGGCACCCTTGTTGCACTGACCCCGCCCATACCCAGCGAAGAAGAAGAGGAGGTCCCGATGGCACGGACCGCGATGCTCGCCCTCTGCGCGTTGCTCCTCGCCTGCGACGGCCGCGACCCCGCGGCGGGCGCCTCCTGCAACGACCGCGAGTGCCCGGAGTGCGTGAGCCCCTCGGGCGCGGTCTCCCAGGGGATCTATGGCGCCATCGTCCGCGGCGGCAGCGACCTCGCCGGCGTCGACGCGCCCTACCGGTGCGGCGGCGACCGCGTCAGCGTCTACGCCGACGACCCGGCGACGACCCCGGTGCCGAAGCTCCTCGGCGAGGACGTGACCGACGAGTCCGGCCTCTTCGAGGTGGCGCTCCCGCTCGGCAGCTTCCACGTCTGCCACGGCAGCGTCTGCGGCAAGATCACGGTGAGCGCGAAGCAGCCGCTCCGCTACCTCGGGTGCTGCAGCCACCCGGGCAACAGCTGGTGGGGGGTGGACTAGCCCCGCCGCCGCGGAGAGGTACAATGGCCGCCGATGCGGGTCGCTCCTCGATCGTTCGTCGGCTTTCGCTGCATCGCCGAGCGCTGTGAAGACACCTGCTGCGCCGGATGGTCGATCACCATCGACCGGCCTGCCTACCAGCGCCTCGCGCAGAGCCCCCTCGCCGACACGCTGCGCGCCGCCACGTCGCTGAGAGAGAGCGGCGGCGACGCCCAGCACGCGAGCTTCCAGCTGCTCGCCGACGGCCGCTGTCCGCTGCTGCTGCCCGCTGGGCTCTGCCGCATCCACGGCGAGCTGGGACCCGAGCTGCTCCCCGCCGTCTGTGCTCTCTATCCACGCCTCGCTCACCCGCTCGACGAGGGCCAGCTCCTCGTCGGGACGCTGGCCTGCCCGGAGGCCGCGCGGCGGCTCCTGCGCGAGGGCGAGGGCCTCGAGCTCGTCCAGCTGAGCCGGCCCGCCGCGGGCGAGCTGGCTCCCGACGAGGACGACGCCCAGCTCGTGCCGTACACGCCGCCGCGGCCGCGCTCGAGGCTGCTGCTCCGGCTGCTGCAGGATCGCCGCCGGCGGCTCGCCGACCGCTTGCTGTGGCTGGGGCTCCTGCTCAGCCGGCTGCGGCAGCTGGAGAGTGAGGCGGCCCCCCGGCCCCTGGCGCAGCGCTCCCTTCGGGCCTTCGAGACCGAGCTCGCCTCGACGGACTCCGACCGGCGCTGGCAGGAGCTCCCGCCGCAGCCGGCTGTCCAGCTCCGGCTCCTCACGCAGCTCGCTGACCTGCGCGTCAACCTCGGCGCCACGGGGCTGCGCTACCTGGAGCACGTCGCCGCGTTCAACCGCGGGCTGCAGACGGAGCGCCTCGCCGACCAGCCGGAGCGCGTGGTCGAGCTCTACGCGGCGGCTCAGCGGGAGCACCTGAGCGGGACGGAGCATGCCTGGATCGAGGCCATGCTGGAGCGGTACGTCCTGCTGCAGGCCGCCGCGCACCGGATGCTCGACGCCCGGGCGAGCGCGGCCGAGCTCTGGGGCGGCTACGTCAAGCTGGTGGCGCAGCTCGCCTCGCTCAAGATGCTACTGATCGGGGAGGCCGCAGACCGCGGCGGCCTGAGCCCCGAGCTGATGCTGAGCGTGGTGCAGTCGTTCACCCGGGCGACCGAGCACTGCGCCGCCTACCGCGACGCCCTGGTCCAGGCGCTCGAGCAACACGGCTACGACACGCTGCCGTACATGGCGGTGCTGATCCAGCACTGAGGCGGGTCTCGATCGAGGCGCGTCTCGATCGAGCTGAGCCTGGCCCAGCGGTGCTGTTTCAGCACTGAGGCGGGTCTCGATCGAGGCGCGTCTCGATCGAGCTGAGCCTGGCCCAGGTGAGCTGGGTCAGCCCGCCCCGGCCACGTCGAACTTGGAGAACTGCATGGTGAAGTTGGCGCGCCCCTGGGTGAGCGAGCGGACGCGCGTGGAGTAGCCGAACATCGAGCGCATCGGCACCTGCGCCTTGATCAGGCGCTGCACCCCGCGGAAGCCCAGCTCCTCGATGGCGCCGCTCCGCGCGTTGAGGTCGCCGATCACCTCGCCCATGAACTCCTCGGGCACCGTCACCTCCACCTCCATGATCGGCTCCAGCAGCTGCGGGCCCGCCTCGCGGCAAGCGCGGCGGAAGGCCTCGCCGGCCGCCACCTTGCAGCCGATCTCCGAGGAGGCGCCCTCGCGGTGGGCGACGCTCAGCAGGAAGACCTTCACGTCGACCAGCGGGAAGCCGGTGTTGACGCCGGAGGTCGCCGCGTCGCGCAGCCCCTCCATCGCGCCCGCCAGGATCGCCGGAGGCACTGGCGGGTCGGCCGGCACCCGCGACTCGACCACCATCCCGCTGCCGCGGGGCTGCGGCTCGACGCGCACCTTCGCCAGCCCGTAGACCTCCTCCTCCTCCAGCTTGCGCTCGAAGACCGCCTCCGCCTCGCCCGCGGCGCCCACCGTCTCGCGGTAGACGACCTGCGGCTTGCCGACCCGCGCCTCCACGTTGTACTCGCGCTGCAGGCGGTCGACGACGACGTCGAGGTGCAGCTCGCCCATCCCGCTGATCAGCGTCTGCCCGGTCTCCTCGTCGTCGCGCACGCGGAAGGTCGGGTCCTCGTCGACGATCTTGGCCAGCCCGAAGTCGAGCTTCTCCTTCTCCGCCACCGTCTTCGGCTCGATCGCGCGCGAGATGACCGGCTCGTAGCTGTCGATCCGCTCGAGCAGGATCGGGCGGTCGGGGGCGGTGAGCGTGTCGCCGGTCCCGGTCAGCTTCAGCCCCATCGCGGCGATGATGGTGCCCGCGCCGGTGGCGTTGATGCGCTCGCGGCGGTTCGCGTGGATCTGGAAGAGCCGCGCGACCTTCTCGCGCTTGCCGAGGCGCACGTTGAGGATCTCGTCGCCCGCCTCCAGCTTGCCCGAGTAGACGCGCAGGAAGACCTGCTTGCGCCCCTGGTCCATCTGCACCTTGAAGGCGAGCGCGCACAGCGGGTCCTTGTCGCTCGGGGCGCGCGTCTCCTTCTGCCCGCTGCCCGGCACCGTGCCCTCCACCACCGGCACCTCCAGCGGTGAGGGCAGGTAGTCGACCACGCCGTCGAGGAGCTTCTGGATGCCGCGGTTGCGCAGCGCCGCGCCGCAGAAGACCGGCACCAGCACGTTGGCGACGCACCCCTTGCGGATCGCCGCGCGGAGCTGCGCCGCCTCGAGCGGCTGCCCCTCGAGGAAGCGCTCGGCGAGCTGGTCGTCGTAGTCGGCGGCCGCCTCGATCAGGGCCTCGCGCGCCGCCTCCACCTCGAGCTGCATCGCCTCCGGGATCGGCCCCTCCACCGGCACGTCGTCCGCGTTGCCGCCCCAGGTGTAGGACTTGAGCTCCACCAGGTCGATCACGCCCTGGAAGGCGTCCTCGGCGCCGATCGGCAGCTGCACCGGCACCGCGCGCGCGCCCAGGCGCTCCTTGATCTCGTCCACCACGGCGGCGAAGTTGGCGCCCACGCGGTCCATCTTGTTGACGAAGGCGAGCCGGGGGACGTGGAACTTCTGCGCCTGGTGCCAGACCGTCTCGGACTGGGGCTCGACGCCGCCGACCCCGCAGAAGATCACCACCACCCCGTCGATCACGCGCAGGCAGCGCTCGACCTCGATGGTGAAGTCCACGTGACCCGGGGTGTCGAGGAGGTGGACCTCGTGCTTGGTCCGCTTCGGGCCGACCCCGTCCTCCGGCGGCCACTCGAACTGCGTCGCCGCGGCGGTGATGGTGATGCCGCGCTCCTGCTCCTGGGGCATCCAGTCCATCTGCGCCTGCCCGTCGTGCACCTCTCCCGTCCGGTGAATCTTCCCGGCGTAGAAGAGGAAGCGCTCGGTGACCGTGGTCTTGCCGGCGTCGATGTGGGCCACGATCCCGATGTTGCGCACGCGGTCTAGCTTGGCCATGTTGCTGCTACAGGTCCTTTCGAGCGGCGCTTATTATATGCATTGCGAGGCTGATGGGAAGGGTCGTCGTCGGTGGAGCGCGGCCCGCGCCCGCGAAGACCTATTGACCGCCGCCAGCCCCCGCTGCAGACTCACCGGGTCGCGGCGGCCGCCCTGGGCGGCGCCGCTGCTTTCTGTGCCCGGAGGACAGCGTCCGTGAGCCTGAAGGACCTCTTCAGCAAGCAGGGCCGACGCGATCGCTCTCTCGCCAAGAGCTGCGCGAAGGCGATCGACAAGAAGATCAAGCCAGAGGACCGCCGCCCCGCCCTCTGGAACCTCCTCGAGGAGGCCCGCGGGGTGGAGACCGTCCAGGCCGAGCTGGCCAAGCTGGAGGGGCAGGCCGCCGGCGGCAAGCCCGCCGAGCGCGAGGCCGAGCTGACCCGGCTGCGCGGCGAGCTGGAGGAGGCCCAGCGGCGCTCGGTCGAGGCGGTGAACGCCCTGATGCGCCGCTTCACGTTCATCTACGACACCAACATCGTCAACGACGAGGAGGAGAAGGACATGGTCTACGAGGGGCTGGTGGCCCTCGGCGACCGCATCCTCCCCGAGGTGCGCCGGCACCTGAAGGACGCGAACACCCTCTCCTGGGGGCTGCGCGTGCTCACCGAGATCACCGATCCGGAGACGAGCTGGGGGGTCGTCGCCGAGGTGCTGAAGGACTACGAGCCCGGCTACGAGCGCGACCCCAGCCGCAAGCTGCAGCTGATGAACTTCCTCGGGGACTTCAAGGACCCGCGCTCGGTGGACGGGCTGCTGCCCTACCTCGAGGATCAGGACGAGGGGGTCCGCTACGTCACCGTCGAGTCGCTCTTCAAGCAGGGCGACGAGCGCGCGCGCGAGCCGCTCCTCCAGCTGATGACCAGCGAGGAGGAGGAGAGCCTGCGCATCAAGCACCGCATCGCCGAGGGCTTCGCGGCCGCGGGCTGGCTGGTGAAGGGCTTCCGCGGCACCGTCGAGAAGATCCTTCCGCCCGAGTACGTGGTGGATGGGAAGGGCAAGATCAAGCTGAAGAAGGCACGGGACGACGACGCATGAAGTTCCCCATGACGCCCCAGGGCTACGAGAAGCTGAAAGAGGAGCTGGTCAAGTGCAAGGCCGAGCGGCCCCGCCTCTCCGAGAAGATCCTGGAGGCGCGCGAGCAGGGTGACATCTCGGAGAACGCCGAGTACAAGGCCGCCAAGGAGCGGCAGGGGTTCCTCGAGGGCCGCATCCGCGATCTCGAGGCGAAGATCGGGATGGCCGACGTGATCGACCCGAAGCGGCTCTCGGGCGACCGCGTGGTCTTCGGCGCCACCGTGACCTTGCAGGACTCGAGCTCCGGCGAGACCGTCCGCTACACCATCGTCGGCGAGGACGAGTCCGACGTGAAGGCCGGGCTGGTCTCGGTCACCTCACCGATCGCGCGGGCGCTCCTCACCCACGGCGAGGGCGACGAGGTGCAGGTGCGGGCGCCGGGCGGCGTGCGCCACTACGAGATCATCAAGGTCACGTTCGGGAGCTGAGCCCGGCAGCCAGGCCGCGACGGACGCGTCACCTTCGAGCGGACCAGCGCGAGACGGGTTGTTGTGGCGGTGGGGCCTGTGCTAGATATCGCCCCGACGCTAACGAACGAACATCGAACCGTCACCGCCACGGATGAAAGTCGAGGACGAGAGATGCGGCTAGCCTTGGTCATGGGGGTCTGCGGCACGCTGCTCGCGGGCGCGCTGCTCACCGGCTGCAAGCAGAAGGAGGGCGATCGCTGCCAGCTCCAGTCGGACTGCGCGGACAACCTGGTCTGCTGCGTGCAGGCCAGCCAGCGAGCGCTGGGCGGGGTCTGCGTGCAGCCCGGCAAGTGCGACACGACCACGGACAGCGGCACCCGCGAGGCGGGCACGCGCGAGGCCGGGGCCAAGGAGGCCAGCGTCGACAAGTCGGTCCTCGACACCAAGGTCACGCCGGACACCAAGGTCACGCCGGACACCAAGGCCGCGCCGGACACCAAGGCCGCGCCGGACACCAAGGCCGCCCCCGACACCAAGGCCACGCCGGACACCACGGCGCCCACCGAGTAGTGCGCCCGCGCCCTGCCTCGCGCCGCCTGGCGCGCGTCCTCCCGCTCCTCGCCCTCGCGCTCACCCTGCTGTTCGCGGCAGCTTCGCCCGACGTCCGCACTCCTCCGGGGCGAGCCTGGGCGGCGCCTCCGGCCACGCCCGCGTCCGCGCCCGCGCCGACGCCCGCCCGCCGCGCCGCCGAGCAGGTCCCCTTCCAGCGCGGGGTGGCGCTCGGGCTCTTCGCGGAGGACCCGGCCTTCTCCTACGCGCCGTTCTTGAAGGAGATCGCCGCGACCGGCGCCGACCACGTCTCCATCATCCTCCCCTACTACCAGCACGACGTCGGCTCGACGGAGATCTACGCGCACCCGCGCTTCTCGCCCCCCGACGCCGTGGTCGAGCAGACCCTCGCCGAGGCGCGCGAGGCCGGCCTCAAGGTGCTCCTCTTCCCCATCCTGCGCCTCGAGTACGCGGTGACCATCGACGAGTGGCGCGGCACCCTGGAGCCGCGCGACCCGGCCGCCTGGTGGCGGAGCTACTCCGCGGTGATCCTCAAGCTCGCCCGCCTGGCGTCGCGCCACGGCGTCGCCGCCTTCGCCGTCGGCAGCGAGCTCGGCTCCCTCGACAAGCGGCCGGAGCCCTGGGTGCCCCTGGTCCGCGAGGTGCGGCGCGTCTACTCCGGCGCGCTCGTCTACTCGGCGAACTGGGACGCCTACGACAGGGTCGCGCTCTGGGAGCTCGTCGACCTCGCCGGGCTCTCCGCCTACTTCCAGCTCACCGAGGGACTCCGCCGCCCGCCGCTCGATCGCCTGATCCACGCCTGGCGCGAGCAGCGCGTGCTGATCAGCCGCTGGCGCGCCCGCATCGACAAGCCGCTCATCTTCACCGAGCTCGGCTACCACAGCCAGGACCGCACCAACGCGTTCCCCTGGGACGAGTCCGTCGACAAGCCCGTCTCCCTCGAGGAGCAGGCCGACTGCTACCGCGCCTTCGTCCGGGTCTGGGACGGCGTCCCCTACCTGCGCGGCGTCTACTTCTGGAACTGGTTCGGCTGGGGCGGCCCGCGCAGCCGCGAGTACGCGCCGCGCGGCAAGCCCGCCGCGCGGGTGATGTGCGAGTGGTTCGGCGCGAAGAGCTGCCCGGCGACGTACGGGCAGCCGTGGTTCGACTCGCGGCGGTGACCACTCGCCCGCCAGCGAGACTCGCCAACCTCCTTCCTCCTTCCCTCGCTGTGCTGGCCCTCAGCGGCCGCGCTGTGACATGATCGGCGGATGCGTCGCCTCTCCCCGGTGCTCGTCCTGCTCTCCACCCTGGCTGGATGCGTGCGCTTCGTGACCCCGACCAGCGACGACGTGGCGAGGCCCTCCGACGCGCCGTTCGACCGAGGCGCTCAAGATCGCGCCGCGGACAGAGCGCTCGACGCGACAGCCCGCGACACGCACGGCGTGGACCTGCTCGATCTGGCGCTGGCGCTCGAGGCCAAGCCCGACACCAAGCCCGGCGTGCCCGTCTGGGCGCGCGGGCTCGCGGGCACCGGAGACGACAGCGCCTGGGCCGTGGCGCTCGACCAGCAGGGCAACCTCTACCTCATCGGGCGGTTCCAGAGCTCGCTCACCCTCGACGGGGCCTCGCTGACCTCCACCTCCGCGAACCGCTCGATCTTCGTCGTCAGCCTCGACGCCGCCGGCAAGCGCCGCTGGTGGCGCGCCTTCGGCGGTGTCGGCGACGCGCAGGGGGTGGGCGTGGCGCTGGACGCCGCGGGCAACGTCTACGTCACGGGCGACCTGGGCGGCGGCGGGACGGCCGACCTCGGCAACGGCGCGGTCACCCTCCCCTCAGGGACCGCGGGCTTCATCGCCAGCTACACCACGGCGGGCGCCTATCGCTGGGCCAAGGTCTTCCCCTCCTTCAGCCAGATCCAGGGCGTCACCGTCGACCCGGCCACCGGCAACCTCTACGTGACCGGCGGCTTCATGGGCTCGGTCAACTTCGGCGGCGGGGCGCTGGGCGCGTCGGGGGCATGCAGCCTGCTCGCGGCGAGCTTCAGCTCGTCGGGCGGACACCTCTGGTCCAAGGGGTTCGGGAGCTCCGGCCCTGCCGAGTGCACCTTCGGGATCGCGATCACCCGGGACAGCACGCCGCGCCTCTACCTCGCCGGCTTCTATCAGGGGGCGATGACCATGGGCTCGAGCTCGCTCACCCCCGCGGGCGGCCAGGACATCCTGTTCGCGAGCCTGACGACCTCGGGGAGTGTCCTCTGGGCGAAGGGCGTCGGCGGGTCCGGGATCGATGTGCCGCACGGGATCGCCGTCGGCGCCAGCCTCTTTGTCGTCGGCAGCTACGGCGCGGCCGCGAGCCTCGGCGGGACCACGCTCCCCTTCGCGGGCAACATCGACCTCTTCGTCGCCAGCTACAACCCGACGACCGGAGCGCACCTCTGGTCAAAGGGGTTCGGCGGCGCCGTGGCCGACCAGGCCAACGACGTCGCGCTGCTCGCGAACGGCGATCTGGCGGTGACCGGCTACTTCAGCGGTCCCGTCGACTTCGGCGCCGGGCCAATCGGCGGCATGATGGACCTGCTGCTCGCCGCCTTCTCGCCGCAGGGCACGCTGCGCTGGGCGAAGGCCTGGGGGGGAAGCGGCTTCGAGAGCGGCGAGGGGCTCGCGGTCACCGCCGGCGGGGTCCCGATCGTGGTGGGTCACTTCTCCAACACCTTCAACCTCGGAGGCCTGGTGAGCCCGGCCCTCGTGAGCGCGGGCAGCACCGACGCCCTGGTCTTCCAGCTCCCCTGAGTCTCGCGGGAGCGCCCCTTTCGAGGAACCGCTCGCGGTGCTATAAATCCCGCGTCAGCGAAGCACCCAGGCGACGAATGAACACTCGGAGGATCCGATGAGCGCGACGGTCTCGTACAAGGAGCTCGGGCTGGTCAACACCCGGGAGATGTTCGCCAAGGCGATGAAGGGCGGCTACGCGGTCCCCGCCTACAACTTCAACAACATGGAGCAGCTGCAGGCGATCCTGATGGGCTGCGCCGAGAGCAAGTCACCGGTCATCCTGCAGGTCTCCTCGGGGGCGCGCAAGTACGCCAACCAGACCCTGCTCCGCTTCATGGCCATGGGCGGCGTGCAGATGGTGCGCGACATGGGCGCGAACATCCCCATCGCGCTCCACCTCGACCACGGCGACAGCTACGAGCTGGCCAAGAGCTGCATCGACACCGGCTTCTCCTCGGTGATGATCGACGCCTCGCACCACCCCTACGAGAAGAACGTGGAGATCTCCAAGCAGGTCGTCGAGTACGCGCACGCGCGCGACGTCTCCGTCGAGGCCGAGCTCGGCGTCCTCGCCGGCATCGAGGACGAGGTCAAGCACGAGAAGTCCAACTACACCCGGCCCGAGGAGGTCGAGGACTTCGTCAAGAAGACCGGCGTCGACAGCCTCGCCATCTCCATCGGCACCAGCCACGGCGCCTTCAAGTTCAAGGTCAAGCCGGGCGAGCAGCCGCCCCCGCTCCGCTTCGACATCCTCGAGGAGGTCGAGCGCCGCATCCCCGGCTTCCCCATCGTGCTCCACGGCGCCTCCTCGGTGATGCCCGAGTACGTGGACATGATCAACAAGTACGGCGGCAAGCTCCTCGACACCGCCGGCGTCTCCGAGGAGCAGCTGCGCCGCGCCGCCCGCTCCGCCGTCTGCAAGGTCAACATCGACTCCGACGGCCGCCTCGCGGTGACCGCGCTGATCCGCAAGGTCTTCGCCGAGAACCCGGGCGAGTTCGACCCGCGCAAGTACCTCGGCCCGGCCCGCGACGCGCTGAAGAAGCTGATCGTCTACAAGAACGAGAAGGTGCTCGGCAGCGCCGGGCAGGCCTAGCTCGCCGGCCATCACGCCTCGCGGACGGACCTGAGCCCGCGGCCAGCCGCGCCGCGGCTGGTTGGAGGGTTCATGCTGCGCTCCGCGCTCGTCTTATCGCTCGTCACGACGCTCGCCTCCTGCAGCGACAGCAAGCCGGCGCCGACCGCCGACGGGCCGCTCGCCGATCGCGGACCCGGCGAAGGCGGGCTCCTCGAGGGCCCGCGCCCCGAGCGGCGGGGCGACCTCGGCCCCGACGCCCCGCGCCCACCGGCCCGCTGGGAGCTCGTCCCCGGACCGGCGATCGAGGTCGAGGAGCACACCGCGACGCTCCTCGCCAGCGGCGACGTGCTGGTCGTCGGCGGCGTTCACCTGTCGCCGGACAACCAGACCGAGGAGGTCCGCGCCGAGGCCTTCCGCTTCAGCTTCGCCAAGGGCACCATCGAGTCGGCGGGCAAGCTCGCCACGGCGCGCAGCGCCCACAGCGCGAGCCTCCTCGCCGACGGGCGCGTCCTCGTGGCTGGCGGCGAGGACGCCGCGGGCTGGCTCGCCTCCACCGAGCTCTACGATCCCGCCACGGGGACCTGGAGCCCGGGCCCCGAGCTGCCCGAGTCCCTTTCCGGTCACGCCGCTCTGAGCCTCCCGGGAGGGAAGGTGATGATCTCCGGCGGCTGCATCGGGGCCGGCCAGAGCGGTGTGTACCTCTACGACCCCGGCCTGAAGGACTGGACGGTCTCCGCGGCGCTGCAGGAGAAGCGGTGCGCGCACACCGCCACGCTGCTGAAGAACGGCAAGGTGGTCCTCGCGGGGGGCCTGAGCGGCACCGGGAGGACGTCGACGAAGTGGTCCGACACGCTCGAGGTCTACGATCCGAAGAGCGGCGTCAGCGTGCTATCGAGCGCCCGGATGAGCCAGCCGCGGAGCGGCCACACCGGCACCGCGCTCCAGGACGGCCGCGTGCTCTTCATCGGCACCTGGTGCGGCAGCGCCTGCACCGGCAGCTCGAAGGACGACGTCTATGAGGTGGCGACGGACAAGGTCAGCACGCTGGGGCACTGGGGCGATCCGCCGCTGGCGCACTCGGCTGCGCTCCTCGCCGACGGACGGGTGCTCGTGGTGGGGGATACCAGCAGGCCGGAGCGGTCGGTGATCTTCGTCCCGTCCGGGAGCGTGGGCTCCTGGCTCAAGGGCCCCAACCTCAACCTCCCGCGCTGGGCGACGCGGGCCGTGACGCTGCCCGACGGCAGCGTGCTGGCCGTCGGTGGCACCTCCTCCACGAGTCCTCGCACCTACCCCGCCCAGGCCGAGCGCTTCTACCCCTGAACGCGCGCACGCACCGCACTTCTCCGCTGACCCTCCGGGCGAGCCATGCTAGAAATACCCGCATGGCAAACCCAACTGCGACCTGCGAGACCTCCCTGGGGACCTTCACCGTCGAGCTCTTCGTCGACAAGATGCCGATCACCGCCGGCAACTTCATCAAGCTGGCCAAGAGCGGCTTCTATGATGGCCTCCACTTCCACCGCGTCATCAGCAACTTCATGATCCAGTTCGGCTGCCCCCACAGCAAGGACCCGAACAGCCCGCGCGCCGGCACCGGCAACGCCCCCGGCGGCACCATCCAGGACGAGCACCCGCCGCAGGCGAAGATCTCCAACGAGCCCGGCACGCTCTCGATGGCGAACACCGGCTCGCCGAACAGCGGGAGCTGCCAGTTCTTCATCAACACGAAGCACAACTCGTACCTCGACTGGTTCACGCCAGGCCAGTCGAAGCACCCGGTCTTCGGCAAGGTGATCTCCGGGATGGACGTGGTGAAGAAGATCGAGACCACGCCCACCGGCCACGGCGACCGGCCGAAGACGCCGGTGAAGATGATCAAGATCACCGTGAACGAGTAGCTCGCCGCCGCTCCCCTCCTCGCCTCCCCCGCGCAGCTTCCCCTGGTGCGCCCCGCACCGACGATCCACCCTTGTCCTTTGAGCGCCCCTGGCGCGCGGAGGAGGAGGGTGGCGATGACGACGGCGGATCCCAGGCGGGAGCTCCACGAGGACGAGGTCGACCAGCTGGTGGTGCGCGGGCTCCGCTTCCTGCGCGGGGCCGGCACGCGCCCGGCGGTGATGCGCCTCCTCGAGCACCTCGGCTACAGCGAGGAGGAGCACTACGAGGGCTGGATGCTGCTCCTCTCGCTCTCGGGGTACAGCCCCTCGGGGGAGGCGCCGCTCGTCGACGAGGGGAGCCCGGCCCAGGCCTGCATCGCCG
>JAKLHH010000699.1 GCA_022710245.1 Myxococcota bacterium | reverse complement strand
CCTCCGGCTTCTTCAGCGCGACGCCGGGCGTGGTCTTCTTGTTGATCAGCTGCAGGACGCCGATCACCTCGTCGCGCTGGGTGATCAGCGGCACCGCGAGGACCGAGCGCGTCTGGTACCCGGTGTGCTGGTCGAAGGAGCGGTCGTGCTCGATGCCGAGCGGGTTCGAGCGGCCGAGGTCGTAGAGGTCGGGGATGTTGATGACCTGCCGCTGCACGACCGCGGCGCCGACGATGGACCGCTTGGAGACCTCGAGGGTGAAGGCCTTGAAGTCGACCTGGATCGACTCGTTCTGGGCCACGCGGAAGTGGAGCAGCCGGCGGTCGGGCACCTGCGGATCGGTGGTCAGCACGTAGATGCTGCCCGCGTCGGCGCCGGTGACGTAGCGGCTCTTCTCCAGGATCAGCCCGAGCAGGCGGTTGATGTCGCGCTCGGAGTTGATCGCGGCGGCGATGGCGATGAGCTCGTTGAGCTCGAAGCGGTAGCGCTCGGCGAGCTGGCCCTCGCGCTCCACGCGGTGCTTGCGCGCGAGGAGGTCGAGGTTCGACTCCAGCGTCGTCGCGAAGACCTCGGGGGTCGTCGGCAGCGCGATGCAGGTGGTCGTCAGCCGGCCGCGCAGCTCGGCGGCGGCGGCGAGCTCCTCGGCGCTGCCCAGGCAGACGAGCAGCGCCGGCGAGCCGTCGAAGCGCTTCAGGCGAAGGGCGACCTGGGTGGCGTCGCGCCAGAGCCGCGGCATCGCCACCAGCGCCGTGGCGTCGGCGCGGTGGAGCTCCACCGCCTCCTCGCCGGGGCGCACGATCTCCAGCGTGGAGAAGCGCTGGTCGGCGCGGAGCGCGGTGACGAGATCGGGCAGGCAGCTGATCGACAGGGACACGGGACCCTCGCTGGGAGCCCACATCCTACAACGGATCGCGGCCCACGCCCATACCCGGGGGCCGCGGGCTCACACGACGGGCGCGTCAGGTTCGGTCAAGCCAGCGGCACGGCGATCGGCAACTTGCTGGGCGGTCCGTTGTCAGCAAGGACATGCGTACACACTCCCTCTGGCTGGTCACCACCCTCCTCACCCTCGCCCCCTCCCTGGCGGGCGCCACCGCCCAGGTCCCCGAGCGGCTGATCTACAAGGGCAAGACCGTGTGGCTCTTCAGCCAGCCGCTCGAGCGCTACTTCTCCCAGGGCCACGCGACCTACTGGGACGAGCCGGCGTGGGGCCCCGGGTCGGGCAGGCGCCCAAAGGCCTTCCGGGCGACCAGCACCGCCTGCTGGCGCGGCTACGAGGGGACCTGGAAGATCGACGCGGGCCACCTCTGGCTGGCGTCGCTGCACGAGTGCCACCGAGGGAAGGAGATCGCTCTCTCGGAGGTCTTCGCGGGGCAGAAGGGGCCGCGCAAGGCGACCTGGTTCACCGGGATCCTCCGCGTGCCCCTCGGCAAGCGCCTCCAGGACGTGCACCTGGGCTACGACTCGCAGTTCGAGAAGGACCTCTTCCTCGCCATCCGCGAGGGCAAGGTCGAGGTCGAGCGGACCGTCGACAACCGCGACCCCAAGGCGGCCGAGCGCGGGCACGGCCTGCGCGAGCAGCCCTCGCAGGACGAGCTCGCCCGAGGGCTGATGACGTCCCGCGAGGGTCTCGCGCGCTGCGCCCGCGCTGGCAAGCAACAGGGGCCGGTGGAGGTGGAGATCCTGGCCGACGGCAGCGTGGCCACGATCAAGCTCGGCGGTGCCCTCCCCGGGACGCGCGTCGGGCGCTGCCTCTTCGGCGCGCTGGCAGCGGCGCGTTACCCGAGCTTCTTCGGCCCCGCGGTGCGCACGAAGTACCAGCTGCCCTGATTCCGGCAGCCGCTGCACCTTGACCGCAGCCGCTGCTACTTGACCAGCAGCCGCTGGGTCCGCTCGCCGAGCGAGGCGACGCCGTCGGCGAGGACCCCGATCGCCGGACCGGTGAAGACGCTGGCCCCGCGCGCCGTGGTCGTGAGGTGCAGGCGCAGCTCGCGCTTGCCGGCGAAGGGCGCCACCTCGAGCCGGAGCACCCCGCGATCGAGGCGCGCGCCGAGGAGCTCGCGCTGCAGCCGTGAGAGCTCCCCGCCCGGCAGGGCCACCGTCGACGGGAGCCCGAGCGCCACGGCGAGGGCGCGCTGCCGCGGCCCCTTGCTCTCGAGGACGAGCACGACCTCGAGCTTGCCGGCGGCGACCTCGGCGGGCGCGCGGAGCTGCGCCGAGAGCCCCGCCGCCCTCGCCGGCGCGGTGGGTCGGCTGGCCGGCGCGTTCGCGCGCAGCCAGCGCTGCACGCGGAGCTGGCACGGCACGACGAGCTTGCCGTCGTAGCGGACCTCGACGGTGTTCGCGCCGTCGCGGAGCGCGTCCTCGAGGTGGATCGAGCGCAGGTTGATCGCCGCGTGGTAGGGATCCCGCCCCGGATCCACCTGCAGCCGCCGCAGCACCTTGCCGTTGAGCAGCACCTCGAGGGTCGCCGCGCGCGCCTCGCGCGGGCTCGCCGCCGAGAGCTCGAGGAGCGCGCTGATCGCCGCCGCGGTGCCGCGCTCGTTGTGCCAGGCGCCCCAGCTCTCGCTCCGGGAGGCGAGGTACTCCACCGCCTCGCGGACCGCCGCGCGGTGGCGCTTCGGGTCGAGCCGCCAGAGGGCGACGGCGGCGAAGGCCGTCGCCTCCAGGTTGCCGCCGTAGGCCGAGAACCAGCTCGGCTCCCAGTGGCGCTGCCGTCGCAGGGCGAGGAGCCGCTCGGCGCGATCGCCGAGGACGCGCGCGCGCAGGGTCCCCGGACGCGCCCCGCAGCGCGTCTCGAGCAGCCGCAGCCCCTCGAGGGCGGCGGCGAGGGTGCGTGGATCGCTGCTCGTGCTCGCGAGCGCCTCCATGGCGGCCGCCACGCGGGTGAGGCGGCCGTCGGGCGCGCCCGGGCAATCGACGACCGAGGCGCGCGCCGCGGCGCGGAAGATCTCCGCCGAGAGGCCGCTCCGCACGTCGCTCGTCTTGCCCTCCCAGAAGGCGAGCGGTGACACGTCCCAGCGCCCGTCCGAGCTCGCGCCCCCGAGGAGAAAGCCCGCGGCTCGGCGGATCACGAGGTCGGCGACCGCCACCTTCGCCGCGCGGAGCTCGAGGAGCGTCTCGAGGACGTGCGCCGTGTGGTAGGGCTCGGCCACGGCGCCGCGGAGCCGCCAGTAGGTGAAGCCACCCGAGGCGAGCTGCTCCCGCGCCAGAGCGCGCGCCGCCCTCTCGAGGAGCCCGCGCAGCAGCGCGCGGCGCTCGGCGGGGACCTTCAGCGCGTCCTGCTGCCGGAGCAGGAGGGCGAGCGTCTGCAGCGTGCCGACGCCGCTGTCGAAGCCGAGCTCGGGCTGCGCGATCACGCGCTCGAGGCTCTGCAGCGCGGGCACCACGCCCGGATAGTCGACGATCAGCTCGGCGCGGAGCGCGCGGAGGCGGTCCCTGGCCTCACGGTCGAGCGTGAGGCGGAGCGGCTTGCCCGCGCGCGCCTCGCCGCGCTGCGCCTGCTCTCGCGGCGCCCCCGAGGGGAAGACGACCAGCGCGCGGCGCTCGGCGTCGCCCTGGCCGGCGGCGCCCCGCACGGTGAGCGTGAGCGCGGCCTGCCCTGGCTCGCGCGCACGGACCTTGAGCGGCACGCTCGCCTGGCCGCGGGCGGCGAGCTGCACCTCGCGCGCCCCGCCAGTGAGCTCGGCCTCCACGCCCTCGGCCTTGAGCTCGAGGGAGACCTTGAGCGGCGCGGCGGTGTTGTTCCTGAGCAGCGCGACCGCCTGCAGCTCGTCGCCCTCCACCATCCGCGGCGGGAGGTCGAGCTCCACCGTCAGCGGCTGGCTGACGGTGATCGTGCTGCGCAGGAGCCCCACCCCGCCCTGCCGGTCCGAAGCGACGAGGAGCAGCTCCTGCCGCGAGATGGTCTGCGGCAGGGTCAGCCGCTCCTCGAGGACGCCGCCCCGCGCGCGGAGCGACGGCGCCCAGTAGGAGGTCGGCGCCAGCCGCTCGCGCACGGTGAGCTCGGGCATCCCGCCGCCGCCGTAGCCCTTGCCCGCCAGCCCCAGCCCGCCGTAGCCCACGCCCTCGCCGATCGCGCTGCCCATCAGCCCGCCGAGCGCGTCCTCGGAGTCGGGGTCGGGCTCCTTCCACTGCCCGCAGCCGTCGCCCTCCTCGAAGGGGAAGGGCGGCAGCGCGATGTCGTGCTGGCTGCAGCCCCAGGTGCGGCTGACCACGGGCCAGGTGAGGATCTTGGAGCCCGTGGTCGACATCACCTTGAGCTGCTCGTTGTAGAAGTAGGGGCGCGGGTCCACGCGCGCCAGCGGATCGCCGAGCGCGAGGACGTTGCGGTCGACGAGCGCGGCGCCGACCGCGGCGTCGCGCGGCTTGCCGTCGGGGCCGCGCACCTCGAGGCGGTAGGTGACCTGCCCGCCCGGCCGCGCCTGCGCCGGCACGCCGCGCAGGGTGAGCTTGAGCTCCTGGCGCGGGTGCACCGTCACCTGCTGCCCCTCCTCCATCAGCCCGACGGTGTAGGCCGTCACGGGCCGCCCGCTCTCGCGGAGCTTCTGCAGGTGCCAGCCGTGCACGCCGATCGCGTACATGGTGAGGAGCATGGTCCCCCACGAGGGGGCCCTGAGCTCGCCGGCCGCCACCCAGCGCTCGCCCTGCCGCCGGACAGGCAGCGTGAAGGCCGCCACGATGGCGCCCGAGTAGTCGGTGACGTCGACGTGGAGCACGCGCTCCATCGGCACGAAGCCGGGCTGCAGCGCGACGGTGATCGGGACCGCCGCGCCCTGCACCACGCGCGGCGCGCCGAGCTGGGAGTCGAGCGCGCCGGGCGCGGAGATCTCGAGGGTCGCCTCGGCGAGCGACGCCTTCACGTCGGGCGCGTGGGCGTGGAGCTCGAGGGAGCGCGTGCGATCGCCCTCCTCGCCGCGCGGCCCCGCCGGCGCCGCGAAGCGGAAGGTCGCGACGCCCCGCGCGTCGGTCCTCGCCGCCAGCCGCGCCT
>JAKLHH010000698.1 GCA_022710245.1 Myxococcota bacterium | reverse complement strand
GTCTACACGCTGCTCGACTTCGTGCCCGATGACCAGCAAGCCAAGCTCCCGGTGATCGCCGAGCTGCGCGACCTGATCTTGCGGGCCCGCGCCCGCGGCTTCGTCAGCGAGAAGGACTGGCGTGAGCTGGAGCCGATCGTGCCGCCGAAGGACCTCAGCCCCTTTGGCCTGCGCGACCTCCCCGAGCAGCTCGCCTACCCCTTCACCGACACCCGCGGCCTGCGCGGCACCATCGTGGTCATCCAGCCGTCGGCCGACCAGCACGACTGGGACCTGCACTACCTGATGCGCTGGGCCGACGGCTTCCGTGAGAACGTGCTGCCGAGCGGCGAGGTGATCCGCGGCTCGGGTCGCGCGGTGATCTACTCGGACATGATCGAGACGGTCATCAGCGACATCCCCAAGGCGGTCGGGCTCTCCATCGGCCTCACCGTGCTGGCCGTCCTGCTCACCTTCCGGCGAGGGCGGCACTCGTTCGGCGTGCTGGTCGCGCTGCTCACCGGCGTCTCCTGGGTGGCGCTCTACCTGGTGGCGAGCCGCACCAAGATCCACTTCCTCAACTTCATCGCGATCCCCATCACCTTCGGGATCGGGGTCGACTACGCGGTGAACTTCTTCCAGCGCTATGCCACGCAGCACGACGTGCTCGGCGTGCTGCGCGCCACCGGCGGGGCGGTCGTGCTCTGCAGCATGACCACGATGCTCGGCTACGTCGCGCTGCTGACCTCGATCAACCAGGCCATCCGCGGGCTGGGAGCGCTGGCGGTGGTCGGCGAGATCGCCTGCCTGCTCGCCGCGCTGCTGGTCGCGCCGGCCGCCCTGCTCTGGCGCCGCGGCTCGCACTGAGCTCGATCCCTCCCGCTTCATCCCGCCGCCTCAACCGCTCCCGCTTCGATCGATTCCTCGCGCTTCCCTCTTCGATCGATTCCTCGCGCTTCATCCCGCCGCCTCAACCGCTCCCTCTTCGATCGATTCCTCGCGCTTCGCTCCGCTCGATCGCAGGTCGATGACCGTGCGCTGCTCGGATGGCCGAGGAATCGGATGACCGAGGACCATCGAAGGTTCGACAGCGCCTGTCACGCTCGGACCCCTCCCCGAGGGACCCTCGGCGAGCGCCAGGAGCGTCTGCCTCACCCGGGCGTTCAACGCACGGCGAATCCGCCCTCGAGGATGGCCTCACCCGGTACTCCCCGCCAAGGTCCTGAGGGGAGGGGTCCGAGCGTGACAGGCGCTGGCGTCAGCCACGCCCTCCTCCTCGACGCGAGGGGAGGGGTCCGAGCGTGCCGACCAGCTCCCGGGCGCTGGCGTCAGCCACCGCCACGCCCTCCTCCTCGACGCGACGCGAGGGGTCCGAGCGTGCCGACCAGCTCCCGGGCGCTGGCGTCAGCCACCGCCACGCCCTCCTCCTCGACGCGACGCGAGGGGTTCGAGCGTGCCGACCAGCTCCTGGAGAGGTGTAGTGAGCCTAGGCCTCCGGGCGGGCCAGCAGCTCGTGCGCGGCGCCCTCGCCGAACTCGGCGCGGGCTCGCGGCGCGCGCAGCCGCGGCGGCGCCTTGCCGGCGACGAGGCCGACGGCCGCGAGCAGCTCGGGGTCCTTGCGGAAGACGCGGTGGGCGAGCAGGCGCCAGTGCTCGAACCAGCCGCCCAGCTCGGCGAGCGCGGTGTCCTTGGGCGGCGGCGCGTCGGCGGGGCGCGCCTCACCGGCGCGGCGCAGGTCGCGCCGGAGCTCTCCGAGGTGCTCGAGGAGCGCGCCCGGCGAGAGGGCGCGGAGCAGGTGCGGCAGGGCGAGCCAGCTCCCCCGGGTGAGCTTGCGCAGCGGCGGCCAGCTCGCGGCGGGACCGGCGCCGGTCCAGCCGGCCTCCTCCTCGGCGGCGCGCACGCACGAGCGGAGGTGGCGCCGCCGCGCGTCCTGGAACCAGCTCCTCGCCTCCGCGCGTCGCCGCGCCGGCGTCGGCGAGAGGAAGTTCCAGGCCTCGCCCCTCTCCTCCCAGTCCAGCGCCCGCGCCGCGTGCTCGGTCAGGCGCTCGCCGCGCTGCCGCTCCTCGGGGGTGAGGCCGAACCGGGCCAGCACCGCGGCGACCTCCGCGTTCTGCGCGGCGCCCGCGAGGAAGCCGCGCGCCTGCTCCACGACCTGTCTCTCGAAGCGGTTGATCTCGGCCTTCATGTGACGAGCAGCTCCAGGATGCGCTGCGGGGTGAGCCGGGTCTGGTGCTCGCCCCGGCAGGAGTACCAGCAGAGTCCGCAGCTGACCGGCTGGCTCTTGCCCTCTTCCAGGTTGGAGATGTGCGAGATGGGCGGCAGCTCGGGGCACTGCTTCACGTAGCCCTGCTGGTCCACGTAGAGGAACTTGTCGCCGGCGACGCTGATGCAGCCGGGGCGCATGCCCTCCTCGAAGAAGGTGACCACGTTGCGCAGGTACTCGTCCGAGGAGAGCGAGTTCCGGTGCTGGTGCTTGATGGCGATCACCTCCTCGATCGCCGTGCGCAGCTTGGCCAGCATCTCGGGCGAGGGGACGTGCGCCGTGTTGTCGTTCTTCAGCCGCGAGTAGGTGTTCCAGGAGTGCTTGCAGCCCCAGGTCCCCACCAGCCGGGCCAGGTCACCGAGGCAGTCGATGTTGTCCTCGCAGATGAAGGTGCCGATGGCCAGGTTGTCGTAGCCCTTCTTCACCATCTCCGGCATGAAGCGGCACATCTTGGCGAAGAGGCCCGGGATCCCCCGCTCCTTGTCGTGACGCTCGTCGGGGAAGTTGAGCGAGAGCTGGATCTGGTTCACGCCAGCCTCGGTGAGCTCCGCCAGGTTCTGCTCGTTGAGGAGCCAGCCGTTGGTGTAGAGGCCGAGGTAGCGAAACCCGGGCACCCCCTTGACCTGCCGGACGATCTCGAGCAGATCCTTGCGCAGCAGCGGCTCTCCGCCGGTGATGGAGACCTGCAGCGGCTGGTAGTAGCGGATGACCGGTGACCAGTCCTTCACCTCCTCGACCTGATCCGCCTCCCAGTAGGGGCAGAAGTTGCAGGTCGCGTTGCAGCGCTTGGTGATCTCCAGCGTGAGCGACGTTGGCCGTCCGGTGAGCCGGTTGTGGATGTACTGCCCCATCGCCCGGAACCGATCGGGCATAGAGACGGTGCGCGAGAGGCCCAATGTCACCTCCTTGAGGAAGCGGAGGCTACCACACGGGAGCGGCGCCGCACAGGTCGAGCGGTCGTGCGGAGTGGCCGCGATCACAACAAAGGCTGTTGGAAAGTCCCCCGCCCTATGCGAAAGAAGGGGTCGCGAGTCACTGATGGCTGACCAGCAACACCCCCCCGCACCGCGTCCCGCCGGCCGCTCCCAGCTGATCCTGAGCTGGCTGCTCGCGCTCTGCGGGCTCGGCCTCTTCGGCTACCTCGTCGCGACCTCGGGGATCACCCTCACGCTGCTCGGGCGCCTGGGCCTGGCCGGCTTCGGGCTGCTCCTCGCGATCGCCGCGGTCAACCAGGTCCTCGACACCCTCGGCTGGGCCTACGCCGTGCGCCACCTGGTGCGGCCGCGAGCGCTCTCGTTCTTCGCCATGCGGGTCGCGGGGGACTCGATGACCAACGCGCTCCCCGGCGGCGTGGTCCTCGGCGAGACCTACAAGGCCGCCATGATGCGGCGCCTCTACGGCGTCTCCATCGTCGACAACGCGGCCACCCTGCTCACGGTCAAGTTCGCGCTCGCCTTCTCGCAGGCGGTCTTCATCCTGACCGGGCTCTCGCTCAGCTACACCGTCCTTCGCGACCGCGGCCCGGCGGTGATCGGCGTCCAGCACACGGAGCTGATCGCCGTGGCGCTGACCGTCGGCTTCGGTCTCCTCGTCGGCCTCCCGGCGGTGCTGATGGCGCGCGGCCACGCCTTCGCCAGCGCCGCGCGGGTGCTGCGGCGCCTGCCCATCCCGCCGCTCAGGCGGGCGCTCGAGCGCGCCGAGGGCCGCATCGACTCGCTCGATCGCGCCTGCACCCAGGTGGTCCGCGGCAACCGCGGCAACCTGCTGCGCGCCTTCCTCGCCTGCCTCGGCGGCTGGCTGATCGCCGTCGGTGAGAGCTACGTGCTCCTGCGCTGGCTCGGCGTCGCGGACAGCCTGCGGGTGGCCTTCGTCGTCGAGTCGGTCGGCTCCATCTTCCGCATGATCTTCTTCTTCGTCCCCTCGGGCATCGGGGCGCAGGACGCGAGCTTCATGGCGCTCTTCTCGCTCTACGGCTTCCCGGCGCCGGCGGCGGGCGCGTTCGTGCTGCTCAAGCGCAGCAAGGAGCTCGTCTGGATCGGCATCGGCTTCATCCTGCTGCTCGTCCTCAGGCGCAGCGGCGCGGCGGCCAGCGAGCCGCAAGCGACGGCGGTGGCGCGATGACGACGACGGCCCAGCGCGAGCTCAGGCAGTTCGTCGCTCGCGCGCTGCTCGAGCGCCCGGCCGACCCCGAGCTCCTCGCGCCGTACCTCGAGTTCTTCCGGGCGCGCTACGGAGGCAAGCTCGCGGCGGTGATCTTCTACGGGAGCTGCCTCTCCGAGGCCACCCGCAGCGCGACCAGCACGCCCGACTTCTTCGTCATCACCACCGACGGCGCCATCCCCGCGCACTCGCCGCTGACGCGCCTCCTCCACCCGCTGCTGCCGCCGGCCTCGCAGTCGGCCCGGCTCCCCGGCGACGGACGGTGGTTCAAGTACGTCTACCTCGACCTCGCGCAGCTCGAGCACCTCTGCGGCGAGGACGCGGAGGACCTCTTCGCGGCGGGGCGGCTCAGCAAGAGGGTCGCGCTCGTGCTCTCACGGGACGGCGAGACCGAGGAGCGGGTCTGCCGCGCGCTGGCCGCCGCGGTCGCCTCGCTGGTGCCGATCGTCTGCGCCACCCTGCCGCCGAGCTTCCCGCCCGCCGCCTACGCTGCCGCGGCCGTGGGGATCTCCTATCAGAGCGAGTACCGCATCGAGGTGCCGGGCAAGGTCGAGGCGCTGCTCCAGGCCTTCCCCGACTACTACCGCGAGC
>JAKLHH010000697.1 GCA_022710245.1 Myxococcota bacterium | reverse complement strand
CGTCTGGGTGTAGAGGCTGGCGATCGCTGCTCTGCTGGACGCCTTCTCGGGGCGCCGGATCCAGAAGCCCAGATCGCGGCTGAGGTAGATCTTTACGAGGGGCTCGCGGGCGAAGAGCCGGCGGCGGGACGAGAGTGAGCTAAGCATCCTCGGAAGGTGTCGCGTGTCTGTGTCGTTTCCGCGACGGGGTCGCAACGTTCGAGTGGCCGTCGAGCGCTCTCGGTCTCCGGTGCCTCGCCCGCGCTCGGCCGGCCAGCTGTGCTGGACCGTCATCCTGGCCGACCTCAGTCGACTTCGTCCCCGCGCCGCGCCGCTCGGATCGCGGCCCGCATACGATCACGCGCCTCGGGGCCCAGCTCCTCGTGCGGTTCGCGCCTGTCGAGGTCGAGATCGCGCTCGGCCCGCCCCACCTCGAGCGCGAGGCGGTGGACCTGCTCGAGCCGCTGCTCGTGGAGCCGGCAGAGGTGGCACATGCCGCGATGGAGGCGGTGGCTCACCTGCTCCCCCCAGCGGAGCGGGCGCTCGAGCCGCGCCGACGCCAGCGTCGCGAAGGCGCGGCAGCTGAGGCGCAGCCAGCGATCGAAGAGGCCGAGGAAGCCGAACATCACGTGGTAGAGCCAGCCGAGGCGCGGCGGGCGTCGCTTGGGCCCGGTCATGCGTCCATCCACTTCTGCTGCAGGCAGCCCCGCAGCGACTGGCGCGCGCGATAGAGAAGGACCGCGAGGCTCTCACGGGAGATGCCCGCCGCCTCGCAGACCTCCTCGGGGGTGAGCTCCTCGAGCTCGCGGAGCACGAAGACGCGGTGCAGGCTGCGCGAGAGGTGGTCGATGCAGAGCTGCAGCACGGCGCGCAGCTCCGCGCGCTCGGCGGCTTGGGCGGGGTCGCCCCCCAGCGCCTCCAGGCCGGCGTTCGGATCGGCGCGCCAGGTGCCCAGGCGCGTGAACCAGTCCTCGTCGCTGCGCCCCTCGTCCTCGGACAGCGCGGCGGGCAGGTCGCCCGGGTGCCGGCGCCTCCAGCGGTAGTGGTCGAGGATCTTGTGGCGCAGGATGCCGAGGAGCCAGGCGCGGAGCGACCCGTGGCGAACCAGCTCGCCCGCCTGGGTCACGGCGGCGACCAGCGTCTCCTGCACCAGGTCCTCGGCGGTCTGACGATCGGAGACGCGCGAGAGAGCGTAGCGGAGGAGCGCGCTCCCCTGCGCGAGGAGCTCCTCCTCATCGAGCACCGGCGGCGCCTCGGCCTGCTCGCCCATGCGCGTCGTGTTAGCACTGGCGGCGAGCCCGCTCAACGCGATTCTCCCCGGCGACGCCGGGCGCGCAGCCAGCCATCGACCGAGAGCCGGCCGGCGCCGAAGGCGAGGACCACCAGCGTCGCGAGGAGGAAGGGGAAGGGCGGCTGCTCGAGCAGCTCGCCGAGCCCGTGGATGGCCCCGCCGTGCGCGGTGAGGAGCGCCGTCACCATCACCGCAGCGACGGCGCCGGCCGCGAGGCGCGCTCCGGCCCCGACGGCGAGCGCGACGCCGCCGAGGAGCTCGACGCCGCCCACCAGCGCGGCGAGCAGCGCCGGCGCCGGCAGGTGGAGGTCGGCGAAGAAGCCGGTGGTGCGCGCGAGGTGGCCGAGCTTGCCCCAGCCGGTCTGCGCGAGGAGCCAGCCGTGGACGAGGCGCAGCCCGAGGAGCAGGAGCGCCTGGCCGCGCGGCTCGAGCCAGCGCAGGACGGCCGCGGGCGCGCCTCGACGCGGAGCGGCCGCGGTGGGGAGGTCGGACGAGGGGGTCGTGCTGAGCGTGCTCATGAGGAGCTCCTCTCCGTGGCGAGCGGACCCTGCGCTTCGCAGAGCCACCCGCGGTTGATCCAGGCGCGGAACCACGCGGCCACGCGCGCCGGGTCTCCACTGCGCGAGAGGAGCCGCGCCCGCGCGACCTCCCCCATCGCGGCCTCCAGCGAGCCGGTCTCCTCGAGCGCGGCGAGGAGCGCGAACGCTGCCCGCGGGAGCCGCTCGACGCGGAGCTCGAGCCCGTCCCGCCAGACGGCGACGAAGCGGCGCGGCCTCGCCGAGGCGGGGCCGAGGCGCCCCCGCGGCCTGCGGGACGCTCCGGGATGAGGCAGCGGGCGCCCGCTCCTCGCGTCGCTGCGGGACGCTCCGTCCTCCGCGCGACGCCAGAGGAGGTCGGCAGAGGTGCGGAGCGCGAGGAGCCTCAGGTGAGGCTGCAGCCGGACGCGAGCGCGTGCGAGCGCGGCGCCCTCGAGCGGCGGGAGCGCCCCGGCCTCGAAGCCGGCGCAGAGCGCATCCTCGATCCGCGCCAGCTCCTCGGCGTGCACCGGCTCGGGCACGAGCTCCGGGCGGGCGGCGAGGAACCCCGGGAGGCCGCGCCCGAGGTGGCGGAGCGTGAAGCTCGTCGAGGGCACGGCCTCCAGGTAGGCCTCGAGGAGCCCCCAGAAGCGCGGCTCCCCCAGGAGGTCTCGCAGCGCCGAGAAGTCCTCGGCCAGCGAGTCCAGGAGGCGGTACCAGTACTGGCGGTGGTAGAGCTCGAGGCGCTCGATCGCCGTCAGCGCCGGCGACGGCGCGATCAGCGCCTCGGCGGTGGCGACGAACTCGGGCGACACCGAGCCGGCCCGCGGCGGTAGTTCGCTCAGCGCACGGCTCTCGCCGAAGATCGGCTCGCGCAGCGCGCCGAGGACGCGCCGCTGCAGCTGGAGGAGCACGGGCTCAGGCAGCATGGCTCGCCTCCGCGCCCGGCGCCGCGGCGGTCGCGCCGGGCCGGGCGACGCCGCCCCAGTAGCGCGTGGCCTTGAGCGCCTCCGCGTGCACCTCCTCGAAGGGCGGGAGGCGGGCGTCCCACTCGAGCAGCGTCGGGGTCGCCCCGCAGAGCTCGATCGCGCGTGCATAGAGGCGCCAGACCGGATCGATGACCGGGTGGTCGTGGGTGTCGATGACGAAGCGCTCGTAGCGCGAGTGGCCGGCGATGTGGAGCTGCGCCACGCGCTCGTGCGGGATGGCCTCGAGGTAGGTGAGCGGATCGAAGCCGTGGTTCACCGAGGAGACGTAGATGTTGTTCACGTCGAGGAGGACGCCGCAGTCGGCGAGCTCGACGACCTCGCTCAGGAACTCCCACTCGCTCATGGTGGAGCTCCGGTACTCGGCGTACGAGCTCACGTTCTCGACGGCGAAGGGCACCTCGAGGGTGTCCTGGATCATGCGGATCTGCTCGGCGCAGACCCGCACGACCTCTCGCGTGTAGGGGAGCGGGAGCAGGTCGTGGCTGAACGTCCCGTCGACGCTGCCCCAGGCGAGGTGATCGGTCACCCAGGGCGTGCCGGTGCGACGGACCAGGGCCCGGAGCCGGTGCAGGTGCTCGCGCGATACGCCTTGCGCCGAGCCGGGGTAGAGCCCGACGCCGTGCTGGACCACCCGGTACTGCTCGAGGATGCGATCGAGGAGCGCCAGCGGCGGCCCCCCGTCGACCATGTAGTTCTCCGAGATGATCTCGAACCAGCTCACGTCGGGGCGACGCGAGAGGATGTGGTCGAGGTGCGGCGAGCGCAGCCCGACACCGATCCCCAGCCCCGAGCGCGCGTTGAAGCGATTGCCCTGCATGACGGCCTCCGGTGCGGCACGGGGTGGAGGGGACCAGGTCGACCCCTCCACCCCGCGATGAGCTCTGGTGCTAGGACTGCTTGCCCTTGTCCTTCCCGCCGCAGCCCTCCTTGCCCGAGCAGGCGTTCTTGTCCTTGCCCTTCTTCTTCCCCTGCTGGGCCTTTCCCTGGCAGCTGTCCTTGCCCTTGCCGGGCTTGCCGTTGCAGCCGAGCCGCTCGATCGCCGAGCCCTTCGAGAGCGAGAGCGTCTCGGCGCTGGCGACGAGCGGCGCGGCGGTGAGGGCACCGGTGATGGCGGCGGCGACGAGCAGGTTCCTGGTCTTCATGGCGACTCTCCTTGTGGATCGGTTGGTCTCACCAGCGCCGGGCCTCTCTCGCCCTTGTCGCGCCGGCTTCACAGAGGTAGTCGCCGCTGGCCCCGCGGCATGAACAGCGGCTCGTCGATTATTTCCTGGGGGGAGGGGAGCGGCGCTCAGTTCTTCGCCGCGTCGAGGACGCCCTGCTTGGCGGCGTTGATGGTGGGCAGGAGCTGCTTGGCGACGCCCGCGTCGTCCGCGCCGCCGTGCTCTGCCTCGTAGGTGCCGTCGCCACCCACGTCGAGGAGGTCGAGGTCCTTGGCGCTCGCGCCGGCTGGCAGGACCAGCTGACCGAGGCCGTCGAGGCTGGCGCCGCGCACCAGGAGCCCGGCCGTGCCCCAGTCGTTGTCGAGGGCGTTCGGGTCCTCCAGGCCGCAGGAGTTGAGGTCCCAGACGATGATGACCGTCGACTTCCCGCTGGCCCACGTCTGCGTCTCCACAGGCGCGCCCGCCAGCGTGATCGCGCCGTCGAAGAAGGTGACCAGCGTGGTGTCGAGGACCGGCACGTCCGCCCCCGCTGGCTGCCCGGCGTCATCGAGGCAGGGGGCCTTCAGCTTCTGCCACCAGGTCGAGAGCTGCGCGGTGGTCAGCGGGTGGAAGCCGGTCGTCTTGGCGTCGACGGGCTTCTTCTGATCGGGGAGCTTCGCGTCGACGGGCTTCTTCGCGTCAACAGCCATCGGGTCGACGCTCCCGTCGCCAGACCGCTCGCCCCGGCGCCGACCGTCGGCGATGAGGTCGGCCGCTGCGTCGGCAGGAGCGTCGTGGCGCAGGTCCGCGGCCGGCGCTCGCTCGCGGCCCTGGTCTGCCGGGCTCAGGTGGAGGAGCCAGTTACACCCGCCGGGGAACAGCAGCAGCGTCGCGACGACGAGGCCCAGACGGCCGGGGTACAGCATCTAGTATCAGTGTACCAGCTCTGAGGTCTGGAGTAGCTGGACAAAAAAGCCCGGCCGCCAGCCAGTGCTGACCCGGGCTCGTCTCGACAGTGGCTCGGAACCGCGACGCTACTGGGCGTTCTTCACGTTCGCCGCGGCGGGGCCCTTGGGGCCGTTCTG
>JAKLHH010000696.1 GCA_022710245.1 Myxococcota bacterium | reverse complement strand
GGGCGCTGGCCGCGTGGCCGCACAGGCGGCACTCGTAGCGCTTCAGCACCTCACCCGGAGGGGGCGGTGCGTCGCCGGTGCCGTCGCCGCTCGCCTGGCGCCGCGCCACCCGCCGGTCGCGCTCGTGCGCGGCCTGTGCCTCGCTGTGCGCGATGGGGTCGACGAGCTTGCGCAGCGTCCAGATGATCGACATGACCCGATCGTCCCCCGCGATTGGAGCCACGTCAACACGCACCCAGGAGAGGCGCCAGGACCGAGCGCGCGGGCAGCGCGGCCCGGGCTCGGCCCCTCAGGCTGGCACGCTGGTGAGCCCGCGGTGGCAGCGCGCCGCGGCGGCCCCCATCGCATCGCGGACCGCGGCCGCCAGCGCCTCCGACGTCCAGGGCTTGCGCAGGAAGCGGTGGGCGACGCCGCGGCCGAGCGCCCGCGCCACCCCGGGACCCTCGAACGCGGAGACGAGCACCCGACCCGCGGTGGGCTGACGCAACGCTACCCTCCCGAGGAGGACGGCGCCGTCGTGACCGTCGTCGAGCTGGTGATCCGAGACGATCGCCTCGAGGCGGCAGGTCTGGTCGAGGACCGCGACCGCCTCACCATAGGAGGTCGCGGTCAGCACCTCGACCTCCGGCTCCAGCTGCCACCGCATCAGGAGAGTCATGTACGGCTCGTCGTCGACCACGAGCACCTTCGCGCGCCTCACCATCCCCGCCTCCCGTCAGTCAGCGCCCATCCCCGGCCAGCACCCCGGCGAGTAGGTGTGGGGCGGGGGGCCGCGTCGGTCAAGGCAAAGCCGACGTGCGCGGGCCGCCCGCGTCTGTCCGACGCGAGCTCAGGGCCGGCCTCGCGGCGCCTCGGCGAGCACCCTCCCCAGCGTCGCCAGGTCCACCGGCTTCGCGAGGTGCTCGTCGAAGCCAGCCGCCAGCGAGCGGCGCACGTCGTCGAGGAGCGCGTAGCCGCTGAGCGCCACCGCGTGGACGGCGCGGAGCTCCGGGTCGGCGCGCAGCGCCCGGGCGACCTCGAAGCCGTCCATCCCGGGGAGACCCAGATCGCAGAGGACGACCTCCGGATGGAACGCGCGGGCGCAGGCCAGGCCGGCGGGGCCGTCCGCGGCGACCTCGACCGTGTGCGCCCCGAGCTGCAGCACCTCCTGCAGGCTCTGCGCGACGTCGAGGTTGTCCTCGATGATCAGCACCCGTCGCGAGCCAGGGGACGGAGGGGGCTTCGACGTCACCACACCGCGCGCCGGCGCACGGCGCACGGGCAGCCGGACAGCGAACTCGGTCCCCTCTCCGATCCCCGCGCTGCTCACGCTCACCTCGCCGCCGTGGAGCTCGGTGATCCCCTTGACCAGCGCGAGCCCGAGCCCGAGCCCCCCGCGGCTGCGGTCGAGGGTCTTCTCGACCTGCATGAACGGCTGGAAGAGCCGCGCCTGGCTCTCTCGCGAGATCCCCATCCCGGTGTCCCGCACGCGCAGCACCGCGTGGCGTCCGTCGTCGGGGCGCAGCGTGACCGTCGCCCGGCCGCCGCGCGGGGTGAACTTGGCCGCGTTGGTGAGGAGGTTACCCACGACCTGCGCCAGGCGCGCGCGGTCGCCGTGCACCGGGAGCGCCGGCTGCTCCGGCACGTCGACGATCAGCTCCACGCCGCTCCGCGCGAAGTGCGGCCGGTAGTCCTCGACGGCGCTGCGCACCAGGGCGCCCAGCTCGAGGCTGTCGCGGTGGAGGCGGATCTTGCCGCGCCCGATCCGCGTCACGTCCAGCAGGTCGTCGATGAGCCGCGTCAGCTGCTCGGTCTGGCGGTCCATGATCGCCAGCGCCCGGCCCGCCTGCTCTCCGCCCGGCCGGGCCTTGCCGAGGATGGTGAGGCCGCTGCGGATGGAGGCGAGCGGGTTGCGGAGCTCGTGCGAGAGCATGGCGAGGAAGTCGTCCTTCCGCTGGTCCGCCTCGCGCAGCGCCTGCTCGACGCGCTTGCGGTCGGTGATGTCCATGTGCGTCCCGACCAGGCGTACGGCGCGCTCCCTGTCGTCGCGGAAGGTCCGCGCGCGCATGGCGATCCAGCGTTCGCCGTCGCCCGTGGCGTAGCGGTACTCCAGGCTGGTCTCCTCGGCGCCCTCGCCGGCCAGCCAGGCCGCGCGGAGCGCGTCGAAGCGTAGCAAGTCCTCGGGGTGCACCCGCGCCCGCCACGCCGCCATCCGCTCCTCGCGAGACCCGGGCGGTATCTCGAAGAGCTCCTCGAGCTCCGGGGTGAGCCAGAAGCGGTCGTCGACCAGGTCCCAGTCGAAGACGCCGAGGCGCCCGGCGCGCTGGGCCAGCGAGAGCCGCTCGGCGCCCGCGCAGAGCGCCTGCTCGCCCAGCTTGCGGACCGTCGCGTCGCGCAGGAAGACCGCGACGCCCCCCTCGGCGGTCGGGTAGAGGCGCAGGTCCAGCCAGCGCTCCTGCCCGAGCTCTGCCTCCACCTCCTCGGCGACGCGTTCGCGCAGCACGCGCTCGACCGCGAGTCGTGTCGGGCACCCGCTGGTCTGGGCGGCCGGGTAGAGCTCCCAGACGCTGCGCCCGAGCGCCGCCTCGCGCGGGAGGCCAGCGAGCTCCTCCCAGGCCCGGTTGGCGAGGACCAGGCGACCGCTCGCGTCGAGGACGACGCAGGGCGCGCCGTGCTCGAGGACATCGGTGGCGCGCGCGCGCTCGCTCTCGATCGCGTTCCGCTCCTGCACCCGCTGCGTGGTCTCCAGGAGCGTCACCAGCACGCCGCCGGTGGCACCTCGCTCATCACGGACCGGGCTGTAGCTCACCGTGAAGAAGGCGTCCTCCGCGCGGCCCCGGCGCGGGATCGGGAAGCGGCGGTCCTCGCGGAACACCGTGTGACCGCCCTCGAGCACGTGGCGGAACACGGGCGCGTTGCCGCGAGCCACCTCCGGCCAGATCTCCTCGGGGCGGCGGCCGAGCGCGTCCGGATGCGCCTCGGCAGCGATCTCGCGGCAGGCGTCGTTGTAGAGGACGGTCAGCTCGCGTCCCCAGAGGAGGATCATGGGGAAGCCGCTGGCGAGGATCAGGTTCACCGTGGTGCGCAGGCACGGGGACCAGCTGTGTCGCGCTCCGAGCGGTGTCCGCGACCAGTCGAGCTCCCTGATCCGGTCACCCAGCTCGCCGCCGCCAACCAGCCACTCCCCACCCGGGAGCTCATCCTTGCTCGCTACGCCCTGCACCGACACGTCCGCTGCCCGCTCCTCTTACCGTGGCCAGCGAGTGAGGGAATGCAAGGAGGTTTGCTGCTGGTGCTGCTGCGACCGCGCTCCTGCCAGGCGGCTCCTGCCAGGCCGTCCCTGCTATGGGGGCGTCTGCCGGGGCGGCAGGAGGTGCCGAGGCACCGACACGGCCTGTGCGATCAGCGTGGGCACCACCGCGCTCCCGATCACCACGGCGACCAGGTGCGAGTACTGCGCCTCGCTGACGATCTGGTGGGTCAGCCCGAAGAGCGCGGAGATGGTGCCGAAGGTGAGGCCGGTCGACATCAGCAGGGTGTAGTACCAGCGCTCCCGAGGGTCCTTGCGGAACAGCCCGATGACCGGCTGCAGCCCCAGGATCTTCGCGGCCACCTTGCCGCCGAGGAGGACGAAGAAGATCCGCGGCGCCGCGAGGAGCGAGGGGACGCGGACCAGCGATCCGGCCCGCAGAAAGTAGAAGGGCGTGAGGAGGCCGAGGGTCATCGTGCGCAGCCGGCGCAGGTAGGCGTGGTCCCGCCCGACGCTGCCCGCGAGCACCATCCCCGCCAGGTAGGCCGGGAGCACGGCCTCGCTGCCGGCCCAGATGGCCAGCGCGCCGAGCCCGAAGAGCGCGAGGAGGATCCACTTCGTCGGCAGCTCGCCAGGTCGGTCCGCGAAGGCGCGGACGAGGCGCGGGGTGACGAGCGGCAGGAGCACCAGCGCGGCGCCGCCGCCCCCGACGAAGATCAGCGTGCGGAGGGTGAAGGGCGCGAAGATCAGCCCGAGCGCGATCACGGTACCGAGGTCGGTGATGAAGCAGGCGCCGAGGATCCCCTTGCCGTACTCGGTCTCGTTGAAGCCCGACTCCAGCATCACCGCGTAGACGACCGCCATCGAGGTGGTCGAGAGCGCCACGCCGGCGAGCCAGCTCTCGGGCCAGGTCCAGCCGAGGAGGTGGCGCGTGATCAGCGCGCAGCCGATGAAGGGCGCGGCGAAGCTGACCAGCCCGACGACGGTGACCTCCTGCCACTTCTTGCGCAACGTCGCGGGGTCGAGCTCGGCGCCGGCGAGGAAGGTGAGCGCGACCGAGCCGGTGCTGGAGAGGAAGGTCAGCCAGGGGAGCTTGCTGCCGAGGGCCTCGGGCCCGGCGACGCGGGTCGCGACCCAGCCCGCCGCGATGCCGATCAGGATCTCGACGAGCGCGGTGGCGATGCGGAGCCGTGCGGCGATCAGGGCGGAGACGATGGCGAGGCCCACCCAGAGGGCGGCCACGGCGAACGGGGCGTCCATGGTGGCGGCATCGTACCACGGCCTGCAACCGCCGCTCCGCAGTCGTGGACGCCGCTGGCCGCAACCCGCGCGTTGCACTCGCCTCTTCCTCGTGGCTCCAGCGGCCCTGGCGGGTGGCGCACGGCTTGCTCTATGCCTCACCGGAGGTGAGCATGCAGAGAACGATATGCACGCTGGGCGCCCTGATCCTGATCGGCGGCTGCGCCGGCACTCACGAGGAGCCCGCGGGGCGTGAGCGCGCCCCGTCGATCACCAACGGGACCGGCGACGCGGTCCACCAGAGCGCGGTCGAGGTGCACGCGGGCCTCTCGAACTGCTCGGGCACCATCGTCGGCCCTCGCACGGTGGTCACCGCCTGCCACTGCGTGCGGCCTGGCCAGAGCGCGGGGGTGGTGATCGCCGGCAAGACCATCGTCGTCCCGGCCTCGGGCGTCGTCGCGCATCCGCTCTGTCTGCTCACTCTGCTCAACCTCGACGACAACGGCATCCACGACGTCGCCGTGCTCCGC
>JAKLHH010000695.1 GCA_022710245.1 Myxococcota bacterium | reverse complement strand
GCCCACGGTCCGCGCCGCCGGGTCTCGACGGTGATGCGCCCGCGGCCGGCGGGCCCGGTCCCGACCGCCTCGGCGACCGCGTGGGCGGCGTTGATCATGATGTTGAGCAGCGCCTGGTTGACCGGGCCCGGCAGGCACGGCACCAGAGGCAGGCTCCGGTCGAGGTTGAGCTCGAGCTCGGCGACGTACTTCCACTCGCTCCGCGCGACGGTGACCATGTTGGTCACGGCGTCGTTGAGATCGAGGTGGACCTTCTCCTCGGTGCCCGGGTGCGCGAAGTCGCGCATGGCCTGAACGATCCCGCTCAGCCGCTGCAGCCCGAGGAGCGAGTCCTCGATCGCCTCGGGGATCTCCGTGGCGAGGAAGCCCAGCCCGGTCTCCGGCGCCTCCGGCCGCTCCAGCTCCGAGCGGTGGAGCGTCCCCTGCCGGGCCCGCTCGAGGAGCGTCTCCTGCTCCGCGTTACGCAGGAGGAGCCGCCGGAACCCCTCCTTGAGGAAGGTCGTGTTGTCGGCGATGAACTGCACCGGCGTGTTGATCTCGTGAGCGATCCCGGCGGCGAGCTGGCCGACCGCGCGCAGCTTCTGCGACTGGATCAGCTCGACCTCGAGGCGCTTGCGCTCGAGCATCTCCTGCTCGAGGCGCTGGTTGGCGGCCCGCAGCTCGGCGAGGAGCCTGGCCTTCTCCAGCTCCACCTGTTGCAGGCGCCACGCCCGCCCCACGGACTGCACCAGCGCCGAGGGGGTCAACGGCTTCTCCAGGAAGTCATACGCCCCGTCGCGCACCGCGCCGATCGCCGCCTCCTTGCTCCCGTACCCCGTGATCACGATCGTCTTGAGCTGCGGCCGGATCACCTGCGCCGAGCGCATCAGCCGGGCGCCGCTCAGCTCTGCCATCATCAGATCGGTGACCAGGATCTCCGCCGGCTGACGCTTGAGGATGCGCAGCGCCTCCAGCGGCGAGGTGGTCGCGATGACCTCGAACTGGGCGAGGCTGTCCCGGAGCGACTCGAGCACGAGCTGGTCATCGTCCACCACCACCACGCGGGGCGCCGCCGGCTGGGCCTCGGGGCGCTGCACCACGGCGCGCTGGACAGCAGCGCGCACCTCCGCAGGGGCGAGCGGCTTCTGCAGCACCGCGTCCGCGCCGAGGTGGAGCGCGGTCCACTCGGCCGCCTCCAGGTCGTGCGAGCACATGACGAGGACCACGGCGGCGGGCTTGCGGCTGCGCACCGCGCGCACCACCTCCGCGGCCGCCGACCCCTCCAGCGGGCGATCGACGAAGACCAGATCGAAGAGCTCCGCGTGGGCAGCCGCCAGCGCGGCCTCGTCGCTCTGAGTCGCCACCACGTCGCGCAGCTCGAGCGTGGCCCCGAGGAGCTCGCCGATCGCGGGCTCGTCCAGGACCAGCGCTCGAGCGCTCTTCCCGCCAGGAGTGTTCATGCAGGCTCCTTGTCGGGCCGCTCGGGCCGTCTCCCCGGCAGGGTGATGCGAAACAGCGCGCCACGCCCAGGCCGGGAGTCGACGACGATGGTACCTCCGTGCGCGGTGACGATTCCATAGACGATCGAGAGGCCGAGGCCGGTCCCCTGCCCGACCGGCTTGGTGGTGAAGAAGGGATCGAAGATCCGGTCGAGGTGCTCGGTCGCGATCCCCGGCCCGGTGTCCTGCACCTCGATCGCCGTGGTGCCGTCGCCGGGCGCGAACGCCCGGACCGTGAGCTCGCCCTCGCTCCCCATCGCCTGCACGGCGTTGAGCGCGAGGTTGGTGAGGACCTGCTGCAGCTGGCTCGCGTGGCCCCAGACCATGAGCTCCTCGGGCACGTCCCGCACCACGCGGATCCTCGCCCTGGAGAGCGAGGCGCCGAGGAGGTCGAAGGTGCGCGTCACCACCTCGTGCACGGCGACCTCCATCTTCTCGCCCCCGCTCTGCCGCGAGAAGGCGAGGAGGTTGTCCGCGATCGCCTTGCAGCGCTCGGCGCCGAGCTTGATGCGGCCGAGCTGGGCGTGGATGCCCTCGAGCTGCTGCTGCTGCTCGGGTGGCATGCCGGCGATCTTCTCGTCGACGAGGACCGCGTAGGTGAGGACCACGCTCAGGGGGTTATTGATCTCGTGCGCCACGCCCGAGGCGAGCTGCCCGATTGAGGCGAGGCGGCCGGACTGCGCGAGCTGAGCCTGGGTGCGCCGGAGCTCCTCGTGGGCCTGGTTGACCTGCTCCAGCGCCTCCGCGAGCTGGCTGGCGCGCGACTGCTCGGCGGCCGTGGCCGCCCGCAGGTCGGCCACCATCTTGTTGAACGCCGCGGCGAGCTCGCCGAGCTCGTCGCGGCGCCGCAGCACCACCTCGGCGGCGCGGTCACCGGCGGAGATGCGCCGGGCCGCGGCCGTCAGCTGCTGGATCGGGCGGGTCACCAGCCGCAGCATCACCGTCGTCACCACCAGCGTGATGGCCAGCGCCACGGCCCCGACCGCGCCCGCGCGGGCCGAGATCTGGTGGATCCGCCGCTGCAGCGGCACGGCGGAGAAGCCGAGCCTGATGACGCCCCACCTCGCGCTCTGCACGCTGATCGGCTGGGCCGCCTCCAGCACCTCCTCGTCCGCGAGGGGGGTGCGGTGCCGCAGGAAGACCGGCTCGGTCAGCGACTGGCCGCGCGGCTGACGGGATCCCGGAGCACCTCGGCGCGCCAGCCGTCGGGGCGGTGGATCAGGCTCGTGCCGTCTGCCTTGACGACGACGATGTAGAGGAGGTCGTTCCGCGAGCGCAGCACCAGCATGCAGTGCTCGATGATGAACGCGTACTCGCGCAGGACCACCGCGTTCGCCAGCGCCGCCGCCACCGTCTTGGTGAGCGACTGGCTCTCGACCTGCGTCCGATCGCGCACCACGCGCTGACCGCCGACGACGAAGAGCGCGGTGATCGAGACCACCGCGAAGATCAAGGTCGCTCCCAGCCCGAGGGTGAAGCGCAGGGCGATGCCGCGGCCGAAGAGGGTCCGGGACATCTCAGGGCGCATCCTTCCTGAGAGCGTGGAGCTCCCGGGCGATCTTGCGCAGCGACTCGAAGTCGGACGCCTGCGCTGGCGCGAGGCGGTCGAGACCGAAGATCAGGAGCAGCTGTCGCCCCTGCGAGGTCTCGTGGAGCGTGGTCGCCACGCGACGGATGCGCTGGAGGAGCACGGCGTCGCTCGCCAACCCGAAGAACGGCGAATGGGAGACCGTCTCACTCTCCCGCAGGACCACCAGATCTCGACGCACCTGTGGGTTCAGCTCGGCCATCGGGCCAAGCACGAAGTCCGAGGTGACGCAGGCGTCGGCCTCGCCGAGGAGCAGGTCGAGCACCGGCGACTGCGGCTTGCTCTTCTCGACGATGCGCCCGAAGAGCGGCGTGCGCTTGATCCCCTCGCGAGCCACGACCAGATCCACGAAGTGCCGCGAGAGCGTGTTGAACGGGAAGAAGCTGACGGTCTTGCCGCGCAGCGCCTCGAGCTTCTGGATCCGGTCCCGCTTCCGGACGAGGAGGAGCAGCCGGAAGCTGGCCTTGCCCATCATCTGCGCCCGCGCGACTGGCGCGATCTTCAACTTCTCCTCGGTGGCGACGTACTCCAGCCCGGTCGCGAAGACGAAGTTGACAGTACCGCGCCGCAGGCTGGTGATGATCTGGTTGTCCTCGACGAACCCGAAGCTGTAGGACAGCCCGGCCCGTTTGAGCACCACGTCCATCAGCGCGCGCGAGCTGGCCTCGACCACCGAGGGGTCCACCCAGCCCGTCACCGACCGGCTGTACCCGATCCGGACCTGCGGCCTCGGCTCGGCCGCGACGGTCCTCACGGTCAAGACCAGGGCCAGGATACCCCACGCCCGCCTCATCGCTTCCCTCCGAGGAGTCGGGCGTGCTCCTTGAGCAGGCGGCGATGAGGGTCGTAGTCCGAGTCCGCCGCGGGCACCATGCGCTGGGCGCGGAACATGAGCAACAGCTGCCGGCCGCGCGGGTCCTGGTGCAGCGAGCAAGCGCCCTCCCGCATGGCGCGAAGCACCGGGCCTCCGGCGTCGACGCGCGCGAAGAGCGGGGGGTTCGCGAGCGGCTCGCTGCGGGCGATGGCTCGCAGGCGCTGTCGCAGCTGCGGGTTGAGCTCTGCCATCGCCGCGAACGACGGCTCGGAGGCGACACAGGCGGCGGCCTCGCCGAAGAGCACATCGAGCACGGGCGACTTGGCGTCCTTTTTTGCCTGGACCGAGACCTGCCGCGCCGGGTCGCTCAGACCAGCGCGCGCCAGCGCCACCTCGAGGAAGAGCCGCTGCCCGGCGTCCTGGGTGAAGATGCTCACCACCTTACCTCGCAGCTGCTCCGGCCGGGTCACTCCCCCGACGGGCGCCAGCAGGATCAGCGCCGAGGCGCTGGAGCCGGCGCTCACTGCGCGCACCAGGGGCGTCAGCTTGAGGCTCCCCGACGAGAGCGCCAGGTACTCCGCCACGCTGCCGAAGGCCGCGTTCAGCTCGTTCGCCCGCAGCCGGGTCGCCAGCTCCGGGCCGCTGATCCCCACCTGCAGCGAGTAGGTCAGACGTGCCCGGGCCGCGATGGCGTTGATCAGCGGCCGGGCCGCCGCCTCCAGCGTCGCCGGCTCGATCCAGCTCGCCAGGTTCGCGATGGCGATCCGCACGGCAGGTCGCTTCGCCTGCGCTGGCTCGGCTGCCAGGCAGCACGCGATCAGCCCGAAGGTGAGGAGACTTCGGCCTCGGGTCATCTCAGCCTCAGGTACGGCGCCGGATCGCCAGAGGCCCGGTGCCAGTCCGCCACCGCGCAGGCGAGGTCGTGGCGGGCGCGCCACGACTGCCCCCGCGCCAGCGCCTCGGCGGCCTGTGCCTTGAAGACCTCCTCGAACTCGACCAGCTGCGCCTGGTAGCTGCGCTCGGCGAGGCGGAGGTACTCGGCCGCGTCCCGCAGCGCCTCGGCGGCGAGCGCCACCTCGCGCTCGGCGCGCTCGAGGTCGAGGCAGGCCCTGCGCACCTGCGCCGAG
>JAKLHH010000694.1 GCA_022710245.1 Myxococcota bacterium | reverse complement strand
GCACCTCACGGGCTCGAGCCGGCAGGAGGGCAAGCAGCAGCTGCAGGTGCGCACGGTGCACCCGCGCGAGGGGCTGGCGCTGACGCTGGTCGACGGCCAGGCCTTCCACGCCACGCCCCGCAAGGACGTGAACGTCACCTGGCCGGCGGGCCCCTCGGACATCCACCCGAGCGAGCGGCGCTGGCACGTCCTCGCCAAGCTCCCGGGCAAGGCGCGGCGCGAGCTGGCGCTGCACGTGCTGACCGGCGCCGACGAGGGCGCGGCGCAGCCGAAGATCGAGCCGCTCGAGGCCGAGGGCCAGCTCGGCGTGAAGATCTCGCAGGGCGCCACCTCGCTGGAGGTGAGGTTCGGCAAGGAGGGCGCGCCCGGGGGGACCTACCGGGCGAACGGCGGGGCGGCGACGCCGCTCGGCTGCAGGTAGCCCCAGCTACTGAACCATCGTCGACCTTCGCCGTGAGGGTCGAAGTCACCAGTCGCAGCACGCGACGACGGGGGTGGTCTGGCGGCAGACAAGCAGGTGCCGCCCCAGCGTCGGCGCGGTTGGACTGCGCCTCGATCAAGATCTTGCACTGAGCTCTCGAGTGCAAAGTTGGTCGTGGGACCGGAGACCCATCCCCGAATCTTGCGCGAATTCGCGCAAGATTGTGGGGGGGACCCCATGTCTCCCCTCGTTTCTTGCGCGAATTCGCGCAAGGTTGATGGTGGGACCTGTGACCCACCCCCTGACCTTGCCCTCGAGGGCAAAGCGCGGGTGGGAGGATCGACACACACCTGACTCTGCCCTGGGCAGGCGAGAGCTCACCTCGGCGAAGTTCGCGGAGCGGAGCGCTTGGCGTCAGATCCCGAGCCCGAGCTCTCGTCGCAGCTGGAAGTGCTCCGGCGAGATGGCGAACGCGATCAGCTCCTGCGCCCGCTCGCTGGCGGGGAGAGTGCCGAACGGCGAGGGCTCGAGCTGGATCACCGCCGCCGCCGAGTGCAGGTCTCCGCAGAGGACGAGCCCCACGCGGTTCGCGGTATGCGTGATGCCGTGCCACCACGCCGTGAGCTCGATCTTGCCGCTCCCCGCGGCCTGACGCTGCGCCAGCGCGGCGAGCTGCGGGAGGAGCCCGCCGTGCGCGGCGAGCGCCGGCGCGAGCTGCTCGGTGAGCCGCGCCACCTCGCCCGCCTCCGTCTGCCCGATGGGCAAGCTCGGCTGCGCGAGTCGCAGCGCCGCGAGGAGCACGAGGCGCAGCTGCGAGGGGGACGGGAAGAGCCGGCTGAGGAACGCGCCCGGCCGCAGGAAGGTGAGCTGCTGCCCGAGCGTGAAGGCGAGCTCGGTCTCGCTCTGCACGGCGAGGAGCGGCGCGCCGAGCACCACCGAGGGCCCGCCCGTGGTGTTCGCCACCATCAGCGGGGCGGCCTGCTCGGGGCTGAGGTAGAGCTCGGCGACCGGGGCGCCCACCGCGGCGCTCGCCTGGTGGAAGACGCCGGCGACCAGCTCGCTGCCGCGCGCGCGCTGCTTGCGCTTGAGCCCGTAGTCCTTCGCCGGCCGCGCGGTGAGCTCCGCGAGCAGCGGACCCGCGGCGAGCAGGAGCGCGTCGACGGCCGGGTCCTGCGAGGGGTGGCGGAGGCAGCGATCCCAGAGCGCGTCCGGGATGCGGGGCGCCCGCGGCGGTGACGCCCGCCGGTGCTGCTCATGCAGGCGTCGCTCCTCGGCGCTGGCGCCGCCGATCAACGCCAGCGCGCTCGCCGCGCACCAGGCCGCGTCGCGGTCGCCGAGGCGACCGTAGAGCCCCACCAGCGCGCTGTACGAGGCGGCGCGCCGCGGCTCGCCCGCGATCAGCGTGCGGTGCTCGGCGACGGCCAGCTCGAGCTCCGCGGCGCTGCCCTCGAGGGAGTAGAGCTCGGCCAGGATCTCGTGGCGCTGCGCGTGCGCCGGCTCGAGCCGCGAGGCCCACTCGAACGCGGCGATCGCCTCCGGTATCAAGCGCAGGCGCGAGCGGTAGACCTCGCCGAGGTTGTGCCAGAGCATGGCCCGGAGCGGCACCGCGGCGGCGTCGGGCTGCCGGTCGATCATGGCCAGGTAGGCGTGCTCGAGGGCCGCCCAGTCCTTGCGCTCGGTGCAGAGCCGGTCGATGGACTCGAAGGCCTTCAGGTGGTCGGGCGCGCAGTCGAGCGCCTGGTTGAAGAGCTCGAGCGCGCGGTCCGGCTCGCGCAGCTCGTCGCGGCAGAGGACGGCCGCGGTGTAGAAGAAGCGCGCGCGCACCTCGGGGGAGCTCTCCAGCTCGGCGAGCCGCAGCACCACCTGCAGCGCGTCGGACCAGCGGCGCGCCGTCGTCAGCAGGTCGAGGAAGCGGTTGAGGAGCACGCGGTCCTCGGGGCGCAGCGCCGTCGCGGCGTGGTAGGCGTCGAGCCCGGCCTGCGTGTCGTGCAGGCGCTCGAGCTGGAGGTCCCCGAGCTCCTGCAGGAGCCGCGGGCGCTCCTCGGGGTCGGCGACGGCGACCAGCGCCGCCTTCGCGCGCACCACCGCCTCCCAGCTCCCGAGCCCGGCCTGCAGCCGCGCCACCGCCTCGAGGGAGCCGCGGTGCCCTGGCTCCTCGGCGAGCGCCTTCTCGAAGAAGCCGAGCGCCTTGCGCGGCTCGCGCTGCTCGGCCTTGACGCGGCCGAGGTGGAAGAAGAGCTCCGCGACCTCGCCCGCGTCGAGCTGGTCGCGGTGGTGGACGAGGATCGTCTGCAGCGTGCGAAAGGCGTCCTGCCAGTCGCGCGTCTCGAGCTGCAGCGCGGCCAGCGCGCGCAGCGTGGGCAGGTGCCGCAGGTCGAGGCTCCGCGCCTCCCCGTAGAAGCGGAGCGCCTTCTCCGGCTTGCCGAGCGCCGCCGCCGTCCGCGCCAGACGGAAGCAGACCTCGTGTCGCGCCTTCCGGTCAGCGCCGTCGAGCTTGCGCGCGAGCATGTCGAGGACCGGCTCCAGCTCGCGCAGCTGGCCGGCGCGCTCGTAGAGGAGCGAGAGCGGCTGCCCGGCGCCCACGTGGTCCGGATCGAGCTCGAGGGTGCGCGCGAGGAGCTCGCTGGCGCGGACCTCGGCGCCCAGCCGCTCGAGGTGCAGCAGGCCCGCCTCGAAGAGCAGGCTCGCCTTGCGCGCGGTGTTCGCGGTGTGCGGCTCGGCGCGCACCATCAGCGCGGCCGCGCCGGCCCAGTCCCCGCGGTCACGGTGGAGGTCGATCAGCCGCGCCATGGCCTCGAAGCAGCCCTCGTGCGCCTGCAGGGCCTCCTCGAGCCTGTGCTCGGCGTCCACGGGGAGCTGCACCTCCTCGAGGGCGCGAGAGAGCCGGAGCAGCACCGCCGCGCGCCGCTCCCCCTCGAGGACGTCCGCGAGCCGGCGCAGGCTGCCCACGGCCTCGGTCCACTGCCCCTGCCTCTCGTGCAGGGCGGCGAGCGCCTCGAGGGCCCGCGGCTCGTTCGGGGCGAGCTCCAGCGCCTCCGCGTAGGCCTGAGCGCCGGGCGCGGGCTCGCGGAGCGTGTCGGCCAGCAGGGCGCCGAGCCGGAGCAGGAGCTCGAGGCGCTGCGGCGCGGCGGCGACCGCCGCGTGCCGCTGCAGCACCACCGCCAGGCGCCGCAGGTCACCGGTCTCCTGGCAGAGCCGCTCGAGCGCGAGGTGGGCAGGCTCCTGATCCGCGTCGATGGCGAGGAGCTTCTCCAGGCAGGCCATCGCGCGCCCGGGGTGTCCGAGCTCCTCCCAGGCGCCGGCGAGCCGATCGTACATGGTGAGCTGCTGCTCGGCGTCGTCGGAGAGCGCGAGCTGCCGCTCGAGCACGTCGAGGTACGCCTCGCCCTCGCCGGCCTGGTCGTAGAGGCGCTCGAGCGCCTGCAGGCTCTCGAGCCGCTCCGGGTCGAGCGCGAGCACCTGGCGGTAGCGGGCGATGGCGCCGCCCGGGTCGCCGAGCTGCAGCTCGTGGAGCTCGGCGAGGTGCACCATGATGGCGACGCGGCGCTCGGGGCTCAGGCGGAGCTCGAGCTGCCGCTCGAGGACGCGGGCGAGCTCCTCCCAGAGGCCGAGGGCGAGCGTCAGCCCCTCGAGGGCGAGCAGCGCCTCGCGGTCGTCGGGAGCCAGCTCGAGCGCGCGCCGGTAGGTGGTGAGGCCCTGCTCCGACAGGCCGAGGTGACACTGCAGCTCGCCCAGGGAGAGGAGCAGCGGGGCGAGCTGCTCGGGGGCGCGCACGAGCTCGGAGTGGCGGCGCACGACGGGCAGCAGCTCTGCCCAGCGGCAGGTGCGCCGGTAGCACTCCTCGAGCACCTCGAGCGCGGGGATCGCCTCCGGGTCGAGGCGCAGGGCCTCGTGGAGCAGCGCGACCGCGCGCTCGAGCTGGCCCAGCTCCAGGCCGGCGCAGCGCCCCATCGCCGTCAGCAGGCCCACCTTGATGCGCGCGCCGGGCGTGGCCTTCACCGCCGCGTCGTAGACCTCGAGCAGCTCCTCGCGGCGATCGAGCGAGGCCGCCAGGCGCTCCAGGCTGGAGCAGGTCACCTCGTTCTCGGGGTCCTGCTGCAGCGCCGTCTGCCAGACGAGGAACGCCTTCTCCGGCTGCCGGAGCTCCTCCTCGTAGACCTGCGCGGCCTCCTGCAGGAGCTCCACCGCGCGCCGCGGCGAGGTGACGTGCTCGAGCCAGGCGAGGAGCTGGGCGGCGAGCTGCTCCCAGTCGGGCTGCTCGCGAAAGACCCCGCAGAGCCCCTCGTGCGCCCACTCCTCGGCGGGGCTGAGCTCGAGCGCCCGCCGGTAGACGCGGATGGCGCCGGCGCGATCGCCGAGCACGCCGCGCAGCACGCCCGCCTCGCGGAGCAGGATGGCGAGCTCCTCGGCGGGCGCCGGGGCCAGCGCGAGCCTCCGCTCGAGGAGCTGGACCTGCTCCTCCCAGCGCCCGGTCGCGACCAGCAGCCGCTCGAGGCCCTCGAGGGCGCGCGGGTGCGAGGGCTCGGCCTCGAGCACCGCCCGCCAGCCCGCCGCGGCCTCCTCCAGGTGCCCGAGCTGCTCGTCGACG
>JAKLHH010000693.1 GCA_022710245.1 Myxococcota bacterium | reverse complement strand
CGCTCGCCTGCTGCTCCTGCTGCTCGTCGCGGGCCCTGCCTGCAGCGCGCTCGACGCCGGCCTCAAGAGCGACGCCGGCGCCGGCGGCGACGGCGGCATGAGGCCCGACGCGAGCCTGTCCAGCCTGCGCGTCACCCCCGAGGTGGCGCGGCCCGGCCAGACGGTCACCGCGGTGGTGAGCGTGCGCGAGGTGGTGAGCCGCTACTCGTGGTCGGTGCTCGATCCGCTGTCGCAGCGGGTGACGATCACCCCCGCGGCCGGCAACGGTCCGACGATAACCTACGCTCCCACCATGATCGGCACCTACCGCGTGAGGTGCATCGCGACGCTCGGCAACGGCGAGGAGGCCTCGCTCGAGGTGACGCCGCGCGTGGAGGATCCGGACGCGCCCGCCCGCACCTACCTGATGCGGATCACGCCGCCCGCCGGGAGCCCGTACGCCGCGCGTGACGTGACGCTGCAGCTGCAGGGCGCCGACCACGAGGGCCAGTGGAGCCTCGAGGAGAGGGTCGCGCGCGCGGTGACCGTGACCTGGGGCGGCGCGGCGCTCGACACGGTGGTCCGCGTCTTCGCCAGCGCCGAGGACCCGGCCCCCAGCGAGGTCCTCCTCAAGGGCGGGGTGGGGACGCTGACCTTGCCGCAGCAGTTCCAGGCGCTGCTGCTGCCGGCGGTGGCGAAGAAGGCGGCCGCGGCGGTGCTCGCCAACCAGACGCTGATGGGCTTCCCGCCGAAGGTGGCGCTCTCCGCGGGCACGGCGGTCAGCGGCACGTTGCGTGACCCGGGCGGGCCCATCGCCGGCGCCACCGTGACCCTGCACGCGATCGACCCGGCGACGAAGCTGCGCGCCCCCTCCACGCTCGCCGTCACCGACGCGAGCGGAGCCTTCTCGCTCCTCGCGCGGGCCGAGCCCGGAGCGAGCGCCGCCACCGCGCTCACCGTGGCGCCCCCTGGCGGGCTGGGCCTGCCGCTCGCGGTGGTGGACCCGATCACGCCCTTCCCGGCCGCGGGCAGCTGGGAGTTCACCTACCAGCCCCCGCAGGCGGTCACCGTGTCCGGCACGCTGAGCCGCGCCGACGCCTCGGGGACGCCCGCCGCCGGGGCGGTGGTGGTGCTGACGCGCGATGACCCGACGCCGATCGGCCAGCTCACCATCGGCGGGAAGTCACTGACCGCCGCCGGGCGCCACGTCCAGACGCTGGTCAGCGACGCGGCCGGCCAGCTGCGCGACCCGCAGACGGGCGCCGTGCAGGTGAAGCTCCCGGCGGGGAGCTACCTCACCGACCTCTGGCCGGCTCCGACCGAGGCAGCGGATCAGGGCCACCGCCGTCTGAAGACCGTGCTCGGCGGCGGTGCGCAGCAGCTCGCGCTCGCGCTCGGCAAGCGCGTGCAGCTGAGCGGCCGGGTGGCCAGCAGCGTCCCGGGGCAGGCGCAGGTCCGCTCGCTGATCACGGCGCGCGCCGAGGCGGGCGCCTTCCTCGCCGCCAGCGACCCGCAGGGCAACTTCGCCCTGCTGGTCGACGACGCGACCAGCTACGTCCTCAGCGCCCGCGCCCTCGGGCCGACGGCCGGGCGCGAGGGGGCCTTCGTGCTGAGCAAGGTCGCGGTGCAGGGCAACCAGGCGCTGGGCACGCTGCAGCTGCCGCCCGCGCTGCAGGTCTCGGGGACCATCCGCAGCGCCGCCTCGAGCCCCATCGGCGGCGCGCTGATCCGGATCTGGTGCATCGACCCCGCCTGCACCTCGCAGGAGATCGTCGACGAGACCCAGAGCCTGACCGACGGCTCCTTCACCCTCCGCGTGCCGGTGGCAAGGAAATGACCCACTCCTCGACCCTGCTCTGCCTCGCGCTCGTCCTCGCCCCGACCCCGGCCCGCGCGGACGGCCCTGCCGCCGCGGCCAGCCAGCGCGGGGCGGCCAGCCGCGAGGCCGCCGAGGGAGAGGCGGCCCGGGCGCTGCTGCGGCAGGCGATCGACCTCTACGTGGTGGGCCGCTACGCCGAGGCCGCCGAGCGGCTGCGGCCCCTGGTCGAGACGCGCGTGCTGCAGGACCGGGCGGACCAGGGCGAGGCGCTGCGGGCCTACGGCATCTCGCTCTTCCTCATCGGCGCCCGCGCGGGCGCGGAGCGGGCGTTCCGCGACCTGCTGCGGCTCGAGCCCGCCGCCCGACTCGACCCCTCCTTCGTCCGCCCGGAGGTGGTCTCCTTCTTCGAGTGGGTGCGGCGGCGCCACCAGGCCGAGCAGCTGGAGCTCTTGCGCAAGCGTGGTCCGCGCCACTCGGCGGCGGTCAACCTGCTGCCCCCCTGGGGGCAGTTCTCGAACGGCCACCGGACCAAGGCGTATGTCCTGCTCGGGGGCGAGCTGGGGCTCGCCGCGACGAGCATCACCACGGCCGCGCTCCTCTACTCGTGGCGTGGCAGCACTCGCGAGTTCGCCGGGCACGAGGGCGCCTACCCGGCGCTCTCGACCATCAACTACGTCTCCTTCGCCGCCCTCGGGGCGCTCCTGGTCTACGGGATCATCGATGGCCTCTATCACTACTACCGGCTACCGCCGGCCGAGCCGCCCGCCAGATCCAGCCAATTGGGGTCTGCAAACCCCAGTTGGCACCGGAGCGTCCAGGGAGCGGTGTTTCGATTTTAGTTATTGAATGCTGGACCCTACCAGTGTTATGCGGTCCAGGGACCCGGGGCAGAAGGCCTGGTTGTAGGTGATCGTGGCCTAGAATCCACGGATGGTGGCCCACAAATTCTGTTGACGGTGATCTCCACTACGCCGTATCATTTTCTTACACCACCGACGCCGCCGACCGCATGCGACAGCCCATCGTCTTTGGCAAGTACCTCCTGCTGGAGCGGATCAGCGTCGGCGGCATGGCCGAGGTGTTCAAGGCCAAGTCCTTCGGCGAGGAGGGGTTCGAGAAGATCCTCGCCATCAAGCGCATCCTCCCGTCCATGGCCGAGGACGAGGAGTTCATCCAGATGTTCATCGACGAGGCCAAGATCTCCGGCCAGCTGTCGCACCCGAACATCGGCCAGATCTACGAGCTCGGGAAGATCGGCGAGTCCCACTTCATCGCCATGGAGTTCGTCTGGGGCAAGGACGTGCTCCAGATCCAGAACCGCTTTCGCCGCCTGCGGCAGAAGATGCCGCTCACCATGGCGGCCTACATCGGCTCCCGGGTCTGCGAGGGGCTGGACTACGCGCACCGCAAGAAGGACGAGGAGCAGGCCCCGCTCCACATCATTCACCGCGATGTAAGCCCGCAGAACATTCTGGTTTCCTATGCGGGCGAGGTGAAGCTGATCGACTTCGGCATCGCCAAGGCACGCAGCCGCTCCTCGAAGACGCAGGCCGGGGTGCTGAAGGGGAAGTTTGGCTACATGTCGCCGGAGCAGGTGCGAGGGCTGCCCCTCGATCACCGCTCGGACATCTTCGCGGTGGGTACGCTCCTCTACGAGATGACCACCGGCGACCGCCTCTTCACCGGGGAGAGTGACTTCGCCACCCTGGAGAAGGTCCGCAACTCGATCGTGCCCGCGCCCTCCAAGGCGGATCCCCGGATCCCCGCCGCCCTCGAGGCGATCATCATGCGCGCGCTCAAGCGCGACCCGGATGAGCGCTATGCCTGGGCGAGCGAGATGCAGGAGGAGCTGACCGCCTTCCTGATGACGCAGAGCCCGATCTTCAACGCCAAGACGCTCACCGGGTCGATGGCCAAGATGTTCGAGCCGGAGCGCAAGCGCGAGGAGGACGCGCTGCTGCAGTACCGGAAGATCAAGCCGGGCGACCTCGCGGCGATCCAGAGCTCCCCCGAGGCGGTGCGCGAGGCGGCAGTGTCGCTGCTGCCGCGCGGCGCGGCCGTGCTGCCGCGCGGCGCGGCCGTGCTGCCCCCCGAGCTGGAGGAGGCTGACGAGGGGGAAGGCGGAGCGACCCAGATCGGCGGGGCGCCGATGTTCGGCGACGGGGCCGCGATGGAGGAGGTGCTGGGCGGAGAGGACCTCCTCGAGCTCGCCGAGGAGGAGCCGCAGTCCGACCCGGAGCTCGGGGCAGCGGCGCCGGTGGAGCAGATCGCCGCCGAGCCCACCTTCATCTTCAACGCCGAGTCGGGGCAGCTGGTGCAGCTCGCCCAGCAGTCCACCGTCATCTTCGCGCAGGGGGCGGGCGGCGAGAACGGCGGTGTGGTCGGCGACCTGCCCGACCAGGGCCCGACGGTGATCTTCGACGCGGGCCTCAGCGGCGCGGTGGCCTCCAGCTCGCTGGTGCCGACGGCGGACCAGATCAGCGGGACCATGCCCGTGTCCATCGAGCCGCGCAGCTCGGTGGTCAAGGACATCCTGATCGGGGTGCTGGTCGCGGTCGTCGTGATCCTGGGGATCGTCCTCTGGAAGGTCTTCAGCGCCTCGCAGGCGGTCAAGCCCGCCCCGGCCACGCTGGTGATCACGGTCAGCCCGGTGCGGAGCGCCGAGGTCTTCGTCGATGGTATCAGCCGCGGTCAGATGCAGGGGGGGATGCCGCTCACGGTGAAGGAGCTCAGCCCGCAGGACCATCAGGTCAGCGTGCGCGCGGCGGGCGCCCTGCCCATCGAGCAGCAGGTGACCCTCACGCCGGGGGACGTGAAGGTGCTCTCGCTCACCTTCAGCGAGCAGCGTGACACGGGCCACCTGGTGCTGACGCTGCTACCGGCCGACGCGCAGGTGTTCGTGGACGGCGCCGAGATCTCGCCCCAGGCCGCGAGCTCTCCCATCGAGCTCAGCGCGGCCAAGACGCACGAGGTCCGGGTGGTGAAGGAGGGCTTCCAGGAGGCCACCGAGAAGGTGGAGCTGAAGCCGGGCGAGCGCCTGGAGCGCACGATCACCCTGGTGGCCAAGGGCCCGAGGCCGGGGACGAAGACCGCGCCGCCGGACACCAGGCCCGAGCCGAAGACCGAGAAGCCCAAGGTCGAGACGCCGGAGAAGCCGAAGACCGAGAAGCCGAAGGTCGAGACGCCGGAGAAGCCCAAGACCGAGAAGCCCA
>JAKLHH010000692.1 GCA_022710245.1 Myxococcota bacterium | reverse complement strand
GCGCCTGCTGCGCACTTCACCCGCGCCCATCATGGACCTCGCCGCGTGAATGCTGCTCACCGTCGGAAACCCGATCCAACTGCCGGAGATGCTACGTGTACTCAGAGGATCTGCACCCGAATGAATGCCATGAAGGCCGGCTACACGCTCGCCATTCGCGGCGGCACCTACCGGACGGCGCTAGTCGTCACCAAGAGCGGAACCCCTACGGCGCCAATCAGAATTACCGCCTACAACAAGGAGTCCGTGGTAATTGACATGAGTGGCACAACATGGACAGACGCGATTGCCGTTGACGCTAAACAGTGGATCGAAATATCAGGGCTGACCACGTGGAACGCGAGCGAGTTTGGGATTTGGGTAAACAACAGCTCCAATATCAAGGTCTCCAATTGTGACGTATCCTACTCTCAACACGGCGGCGTTGTCTTTCAGAGCGCATCGAATATCTCCGTGCGAGACTGCGCCGTTCATCACAACAACCAGGTGGGGCTGAGCGCCGCGCACGAGGCAATCACCTTCGAGAACGTCGACACGTTTGAGGTGGTCAACTGCGACGTCTACGACAATAAGGAAGAAGGAATCAACGCCAAGTACAACTCGAGCAACGGGATCATCGCCTACAACCGAAGCTATCGAAACAACGGCCCCAATATCTATATCGATGCGGCGAGGAGCATCACCGTAGTTGGCAACATGTGCTACGACACAGCCTCAAGCAGCAAGACCTGCATCGGCGTGTCTGTCGAATCGGAATGGAACCCCAACCACTATCCAACCAAAGATCTCAAGATCATCAATAACGTCATCTGGGGTAGCGGTGGCGGAATCTGGCTCTGGACCGAATCACCGAACGAATCGTGGTCGGTTCTTTCCAATGTCCGGATCGAGTACAACACCATCGTTGACAACGCCAAGAATAGCTGGGGAGGCATCCTCTTCATGAACGGTAGTTCCAGCAACTTCAGCGGCACGAACACCATCAGGAACAATATCATCATAGGCAATGGCGGCTATGGTATTATCTCTAGCAATGGCAGTATTCTTGCCAAGTTCGCGATTGCCAATAATCTGTTCCAAAGCGGCGAGAGCTCAACCACGACCGGGACGGGAGCCGTCTCCACCTCGACAAGTCCCTTCGTCAACCGGACGGGCAAGAACTTCAAGCTGGCAAGCGGGGCAGCGGCTCGCGGTATGGGACTGGCCATCTCCGACGTGACCACCGACATCGACGGGAAAGCGCGGCCGTCGTCGGCCACCGATGTCGGCGCCTACCAGTACTAGCAACTCCATTCCTCGGCCGAAGATCAACGTGAACGCCACCCCGAGTGGAGCGAGGTCGGCGCACGAGAATGCGTCAGTCGGCGCTCACGCGGTCCAGGCTGATCACGGCGTCGTCGAGGAAGGTGGTGACCGCAGCTGGCTGCTGGTGGCGGCCCTCGTTGAAGACGGCCCAGTAGTTCTCGCCGCCCGCGTCCGGACAGCGCGTCGTCAGCTGGTCCCGGTCGAAGAGCGTGACGCCGTCCTGCCAGACGATGAGCCGCCCCTGGCCCGCCGTCGACTGCCGCAGGTACGCCTCGAGGCGGAACCAGCGGCCGGTCGGGAGCGGTGCGACGCGCTGCTCGTGGTACGCCACCTCGCTGCTGTCGCAGCGCTTCGCGGCCAGCTCGAGGTACCTCTCCCCGGCCGCATCCTCGTCCACCTGCAGGGTGAGCAGACTCACCCCGTTCCCGTTGACGTCGGAGCTGAAACCCATCAGCACCCACCAGCTCAGCTGCTGACCGAGCGCCACGGCCTGCGGCAGGAAGTACCAGATCGAGTAGTAGGCCTCCGGGTGGCTGCGACCCTCGCGCAGGCGGGCGAGCGCCGCTCCCGCCTCCACGTCACCGGTGGAGTCCATCTGCAGACGGACGGCGAAGCTGCCGCCGTGGGCCTGCTCGTCGCTGGCGGTCACCTGGGCGTTGGCCTGGGTCCAGGTGATGCCGTCCGCGCCCGGCGTCGTCGCCGGCGACCACCAGTCCGCCAGGGTCCCCTCCTCGAGGTCCGCGCTCCAGAGGACGCGCGCGACGCACTGGCCCCCGCGCGCGGCGGACGCGTCCAGGTAGCGGTAGCCGCTCGAACAGCTCGGGTCCGCGAGGCTGCAGTGGCCGTCCAGCTCGCAGCGGCCCTGCCCCTCGAGGGTCAGGCACTGCTCCGTGCGCTCGCAGCGGAACTCGGGCGCCACCTCGCGGCAGCCCGGCTCCGAAGCGAGCGTGAGGGCCGCCACCAGCAGCGCCAGGGTTCCCGCGCGGGACACGGCAGGCTCACCGGTTTGCCGGCCCGATGGGGTACGGTCGGGGTCGACCCGGCTCATGGCCTACCAGCTCGCCCGGGCATCGAGCACCACGCCCTGTGCGCCGGGCGCGAGGCCGACCTGCCAGCGCGCGGACCGGCGAGCGAGCCAGAGGTAGCGCGCCATCGCGGCGACGGCGGCGCCGGCTCCGGCCGCGACGCCGACGATCCCCATCACCCGGTAGCGGTCGCGACGAGCGAGCGCCTCCTCGCGCTCGCGGTAGACGGTGGCCTGGTTCGCGTCGAGGGTGGCGCCGTTCGCCAGCAAGAGGCCGGCGAGGCTGACCGCGAGGGCGCTCACCGCGGCGCCCGCCAGCACCCCTCCCAGCGCGTCGCGGTAGAGCGGCCGTGGGCGCTGCGACCTCGCCTCCGTCGCCGGCGGTCGGGGCCGGGGCTTCGGCGGCGCGCGGCGCGCCCTCGCCGCCTCCTCGGCGAGCTGGGCCTGGCATCGCTCGAGGTTGAGCCGCGCGGGGGTGGCCTCGCGCTCCGGTGGAGCGTGCCGCAGGAACTCCTGGTAGGCGGCGATCGCCTCGGCGCAGCGGTTGGCCTTCCGCTCCGCCTGGCCCAGCGCGTAGAGGAAGTCCGGGTGCGGCTCGAGCTTGTGCCCTTCGCGCAGCAGCCGCGCGGCCTCGGCGAAGCGGCCCGCCGCGTACTCCTCGGCGCCGCGCTGGAGCAGCGCGCGTGCCCTCGGGTTGACGAGCCGGCTCTCCGCGGCCGGGGCGGCCGCTGGCCACAGGAGGGCGGCGAGCAGGATCGCAGCGATGCATGAAGCACGATGGCTCATCACACCCCGGGGCACCTCGAACGGGCTCGCGCGCCGGGCGACGCACTCCCCGAGCGCGCGGCGCTAGCGCGGCAACATGGACTCGAGGTCGATCTTGCGAGAGTCGCGCGCTGTCTGTCCAGGCTTCACTTTGCTGTCCGCGGCTCCGCGCGAGCGCCTGACCTGCGCGGTCGCGGGCTTCGCCGGGCGCCGTCGGGCCCTCTTGATCACGCTGGCCGCGCGCGGCGCCGGCCAGGTCTGCGGAGGCGAGGGCTCCGCAGCGCTGGCCCTCACGGGAGGCACGGGCGGCGGGGTCGGGGGCTGCATCGCGAGCCCGGCAGCGTCGCTGGCGGCGCGCGCCTGCGGGAGGGCCGCCGGGCTGCTCGGCCGCTGCGGCGGCGGGGCGCCGTCGAGGACGAGGTAGGTCGCGCCCAGCGCCAGGGCAGCCGCGCCCGGCACCAGCAGCCACAGCCGGCGCCGTCCGCTCCGTCGCTCCGCCCGGGACCCGAGGGGCGATTGGTCCACCTCGGTGGCCGTCTGCTCGGAGACTCCATAGGAGCGCGAGACGTGCTCCGCCAGGGTCAGGCCCTGGCGCCGGGCCGACTGCCAGGCGGCGACCTCGCCGCCGAAGACCGCGGCCAGGTAGCGCTCGAGCAGGCCCGGGGAGAGCTCCAGCGCGAGGCCGCGCGCGAACGTCTCCAGCTCCGCCTGCAGCACGCCGGCGCTGGCGTGACGCTCCTCGGGCCGCTGCGCGAGGGCGCGCAGGATGATCTGCTCCAGCGCGCGAGGATAGCCCGCCTGCAACGTGCTCGGCGGCAGCGGGGTGCCCTCGGTGGTCTCCTTCAGGTACTCCCAGTCGGTCTGCGCCTGCCAGGGCAAGCGCCCGGTGGTGAGCTCGTAGAGCAGCACGCCGACGCTGAAGAGGTCGCTGCGCGCGTCGAGGGGCTCGCAGCGGCACTGCTCGGGCGAGATGTAGCCGGGCTTGCCCTTGAGCACGCCGACCCGCGTCTCGCCCAGCGAGTTGGCCGCTCGGGCGATGCCGAAGTCGATGATCTTCACCGCGCCGTCGTAGGTGACGAAGACGTTATGGGGCGTCACGTCGCGGTGCACGATCCCGAGCGGGCGGTGCTGGCTGTCACGGCAGCGATGGGCGTGGTCGAGGCCCGCGCAGACGCGGGTCGCCACGGCGAGGCTCACCTCGAGCGGCGGGGTGGCGCCGCGCTCCCGCTCGCGCGCGATGATCGCCGCGAGGTTCTGGCCGTGCAGATACTCCATCGCGCAGAAGACCTCGCCGTCCTCGAGGTCGACGTCGAAGACCTGCACGATGTTGGCGTGGTGGAGCTGCGCCGCGATGCGCGCCTCCTGGAGGAACATGCGCACGAACTCGGGATCGCGCGCGTGCTCGCGCCGGATGCGCTTCACCACCAGCAGGCGCTCGAAGCCGGCCAGCCCGCTGGCCTGCGCCAGGTAGATGTCGGCCATCCCGCCGCTGGCCAGCCGGTGCAGCAGGCGGTACTTCGAGGGGGCGCCGGCGCGCGCGTGCGTGATCTCGACGGCCACGAGTCGCTGCTCCTCCCGTCAGTATCAGCGAGCGCCCGGCGAGGGTCAACGCGGCGGAGTGCTGGTGTTCGCCCCGAGCCCCGAGTGCTAGGATGGCGGCGTGTCCACGCACGATGGAACCCCGCTGCTGAGCACCCGGCCGCCGGCCTTCGTCTACGCCCGCTATCGACTCCGCGTGCTGGAGGGGCCCGACGCGGGGATGGTCTTCACCGCCGACGACCCGGAGCTCAGCCTCGGCACCGCGGAGGGCAACCCGATCGTGCTCCGCGATCCGAGCGTGTCCCGGCACCACTGCGTGATCGAGGTCTGCCCCTCCGGCTACCGGCTGCGAGACCTGCGGAGCACCAACGGCACCTTCCTCG